>NZ_CP118268.1 GCF_030062155.1 Pantoea sp. Lij88
ATGAAGACCGTTGTTTTCGCCTATCACGACATGGGCTGTGTCGGCATCAATGCGCTGCTGAATGCAGGCTTTGAAATCACCGCCATTTTTACTCACAACGATGTGGCGACCGAAAATGCCTTTTTCGGCTCAGTCGCCCGTCTGGCGGCAGAGCACGGCATTCCGGTTTATGCACCGGACGAGGCGAATCACCCGATCTGGCTTGACCGCATCCGCACCATGGCGCCAGAGATGATCTTCTCCTTCTACTATCGCAATCTGCTGAGCGATGAGATCCTGCAATGCGCTGAGAAGGGCGCGTTTAACCTGCACGGCTCGCTGCTGCCAAAATACCGCGGCCGGGCACCGCTGAACTGGGCGCTGGTCAATGGCGAGCGCGAAACGGGTGTGACGCTGCATCGCATGGTGAAGCGCGCGGATGCCGGTAACATTCTGGCGCAGCAGAAGGTCGCTATTGACGATCTGGACAATGCGCTGACGCTGCATCGCAAACTGGCCCAGGCCGCAGAGCAGTTGCTGAACGAGGTGTTACCTCGCCTGCGTCAGGGTGAGGTCAGTGAGTGGCCGCAGGATGAAAGTCAGGCGACCCGCGTGGGTCGTCGCACGGCCGAAGATGGCCGCATTGACTGGAATCAGCCTGCTGAGACCATTCACAATCTGGTCAGAGCGGTCACCGATCCCTGGCCTGGCGCATTCGCCTTTGCCGGTTCGGTTAAATTTATCGTCTGGAAGAGCCGGGTGCATCCGCAGCAGCACCAGGCGAAGCCGGGCACGGTGATCTCTAAACAGCCGTTCCTGATCGCCTGTGGCGAGGGCGCGCTGGAAATTCAGACCGGGCAGTCTGAGCATGGCGTCTACATGAACGGCAGCCAGCTGGCGCAGAGTCTGGGCATGGTGCCTGGCGCACTGCTCTATTCAAAACCGCACTCGGCGTTACAACGTCGCACCCGCGTGCTGATCCTGGGCGTAAACGGCTTCATCGGTAACCATCTCACCGAACGGCTGTTACAGGATGAGCATTTTGAGGTCTATGGCCTGGATATCAGTTCAGACGCCATCAGTCGCTTCCTCGAACATCCGCGCTTCCATTTCGTCGAAGGGGATATCGCAATCCACTCCGAATGGATTGAGTATCACATTAAAAAATGTGACGTCATCCTGCCGCTGGTGGCGATCGCGACGCCGATTGAGTACACCCGCAACCCGCTGCGCGTGTTTGAACTCGATTTCGAAGAGAACCTGAAAATCATCCGCGACTGCGTGAAGTACCATAAGCGCATTATTTTCCCGTCCACCTCTGAGGTCTATGGCATGTGTACCGATGCCAGCTTCGACGAGGATACCTCTAACCTGGTGGTCGGGCCGATCAACAAACAGCGCTGGATCTACTCGGTATCCAAACAGCTGCTGGACCGCGTGATCTGGGCGTATGGCGAAAAAGAGGGGCTGCGTTTTACCCTGTTCCGCCCGTTCAACTGGATGGGTCCGCGTCTGGATAACCTCAATGCGGCGCGCATCGGCAGCTCCCGTGCAATCACCCAGCTTATCCTCAACCTGGTAGAAGGTTCACCGATTAAGCTGATCGACGGCGGCAAACAGAAACGCTGCTTCACTGACATCAGCGATGGTGTTGAAGCGCTGTTCCGCATCATCGAAAACAAGCAGCAGAATTGTGATGGTCAGATCATCAATATCGGTAACCCGGACAACGAAGCCAGCATCAAAGAGCTGGCCGAGCAGCTGCTGGAAAGCTTCGAGCGTCATCCGCTGCGCAGCCAGTTCCCGCCGTTTGCCGGTTTCCGCGAAGTAGAAAGCAGCAGTTATTACGGCAAAGGCTATCAGGATGTGGAGCACCGCAAACCGGCTATCCGCAATGCGCGTCGCCTGCTCGGCTGGACGCCGACCGTAACGATGGATGTCACTATCGACAACACGCTCGACTTCTTCCTGCGTACCATTGAGCAACAGGCTGATAAGTGATGAAGAAGATCGGTCTGCGGATTGACGTAGATACCTGGCGCGGCACGAAGCAGGGCGTGCCGGCGCTGCTTGAGCTGTTCCAGCGTCATGCGGTGCGGGCCAGCTTTTTCTTCAGCGTGGGACCGGACAACATGGGCCGCCATCTCTGGCGGCTGGTGAAACCGGCGTTTCTGATGAAGATGCTGCGTTCCCGCGCAGCATCGCTTTATGGCTGGGACATCCTGCTCGCCGGAACGGCCTGGCCGGGAAAGCAGATGGGACGTGGCCTGCGGCATATCATTCAGGATACCGCCCGTTATCACGAAATGGGCCTGCACGCCTGGGATCACTTTGCCTGGCAGACCTGGGCTGGCGTCTGGCCACAGGATAAGCTGGTGGAGCAGATAGCGCGCGGCACCGAAACACTGAGTGAGATCCTGGGGCATCCCGTCAGCTGCTCGGCCGTCGCAGGCTGGCGCGCCGATGGCCGGGTGATCGCCGCCAAACAGGATTTTGGTTTTCACTACAACAGCGACTGTCGCGGCAGCGGGCCATTCCGGCCGATGTTGCCGGATGGACAACTCGGTACCGTACAGATTCCGGTGACGTTGCCGACCTGGGATGAAGTGGTTGGCCGCGAGGTCACCTCAGAAGGCTATAACGACTTCATTCTGGCGAAAATGCTCTCTTCTGACGATGGAGCGGTGTACACCATACATGCTGAAGTCGAAGGGATTATCGGCTACGGGGATTTTGACCAGCTGCTGACTGCGGCGGCCCGTAACGGCATTCAGTTTTGTCCGTTAAGCGAACTGCTGCCCGACGATCTGAGTACCCTGCCGGTGGGAAAGGTCGTCAGAGGCGAAATCCCGGGACGCGAAGGGTGGCTGGGCTGTCAGAAACTGACTGAAGAGGCAAACTAGTGCGGATACATAACAACACGAAGTGGCTACTTTTTTTCAGCTTTTTTGTTCTTTATTACCTGATCCCGCCGATGTTCCGCGACCTCTGGCAACCGGATGAGACCCGTTATGCGGAGATCAGCCGGGAGATGCTGGCAACCGGTAACTGGATAACACCGCACTTCTTCGGCCTGCGCTATTTTGAAAAACCGATTGCTGGCTACTGGGTTAACTCGCTGGGTCAGTGGCTGTTCGGTCATAACAACTTTGGCGTGCGGGCAGGATCGATATTCTCAACGGCGATCACTGCGGCGCTGATCTACTGGCTCGGCAGGCGGATGTCTGGTTCGGCGCGCATCGCGGCTGCAGGCACCCTGATTTTCCTCAGTTCGCTGCTGGTTTATGGCGTCGGCACCTATGCGGTGCTCGATCCGATGCTGATGCTCTGGCTGGCGGCCGCAATGTGCAGCTACTGGCTGGCGACGGAGGCCAGCGGACGTGCCGGGCGCGCGGGCGGCTATCTGCTGCTGGGCCTCGCCTGCGGTATGGGGTTCATGACCAAAGGCTTTCTGGCGCTGGCGGTACCGGTGCTGGCGATTCTGCCGTGGGCGATCTGGCGAAAAAGAGTGCCTGAGCTGCTCTGCTTCGGCCCGCTGGCGGTTCTCTCTGCCGCGGCGATCAGCGCACCCTGGGCGCTGGCGATCTATCATCAGGCACCGGATTTCTGGCACTACTTCTTCTGGGTGGAGCATATCCAGCGCTTTGCTGAAGAGAATGCGCAGCACAAAGCGCCTTTCTGGTATTACCTGCCGGTGCTGCTACTGGGCACGCTGCCGTGGCTGGCGCTGTTACCGGGCGCATTGATGACCGGCTGGCGTGAGCGGCAGCAAAATCCTGGCATGCTCTATCTGTTGAGCTGGACGGTGATGCCGCTGCTGTTTTTCAGCCTGGCAAAAGGCAAGCTGCCGACCTACATTTTACCCTGTTTTGTGCCGCTGTCGCTGCTGATGGCGCACTATGGTCTTAATGCTGCGCAACGGGCAGGGCGTGCATTAACGGTTAATGGCTGGCTTAACCTGATTTTCGGCATCCTTACCCTGGCAACGGTTTTACTGGTGCTGGCGCCCTGGAGCGTGACGCATCATCCGCTGTTCGCTACGCACGAGATGCTGAAGCTGGTTCCGGCAGCGCTGGCATTTCTGATCTGGGGAGTGGTGGGTGCCTACAGCTGTCGCTCTTCACAACGTCGCTGGCTGGCGGCCGCGCTTTGCCCGCTGGGCGTCGCCCTGTTCATAGGCACGGCGATCCCGGACACAATCCGTGACGCCAAACAGCCGCAGCACTTTGTTTCGTCGATCAGCGAGCGGCTGGCTTCCAGTCATTTTATCCTGGCAGACAACCCTGGCGTGGCCTCTGCCGCGGCCTGGCATCTGCAACGCAGCGATATCGGTTTCTATGACACCAAAGGCGAGCTGGAATATGGGCTGAGCTATCCGGATGCGCAGTCCCGCTTTGTCTCTCAGGCGGACTTCGGTAACTGGCTTGCCGACCATCGCCGCGAGGGAAGCGTGTCACTGCTGTTGCTGGTTGATTCGGTGCACAGTGATATCGGCGAGGATGTGCCGGTGCCGGACGCCGTTTATCGCCAGGGCAGGCTGGTCTGCCTCTATTACAGCCAGATGAAATAATGCTGCTGCTGATTGTGCTGGTGAGTCTGCTCAGCTGCAGCGCGCAGCTGTGCCAGAAACAGGCGACGCACGCCGCCTCACGTCGCATCCGCCTGAGCTGGATTGCCGTGAGTCTACTGCTGTTAGGTGTCGGGATGGTGCTCTGGCTACTGGTGCTGCAGCGCGTGCCCGTCAGCCAGGCCTATCCGATGCTCAGCCTTAACTTCATTTTCGTTGCCCTTGCAGGACGCATTCTGTGGCACGAGCGGCTCACGCTGCGCCAGATTGCCGGCACGCTGCTGGTGGTAACCGGCGTGGCACTGATGGCGAGTCAGCTATGAAAGGGTACGGATGGGTTGCGTGCAGCGTGCTGCTGGTCTCAGCGGCACAGCTGATGATGCGCTGGGCGATGCCGCGTCTGCCTGAGGTCAGCAGCATCACGTCGTTACCTGCCGTTGGCATCGTGCCCGCCTTACTGCTTCTGGCCGGGCTGGGTGCGTACGGTGTCTCCATGCTCTGCTGGATACGGGCGCTGCACTTTTTCCCGCTGAACCGGGTCTATCCGCTGCTCAGCCTCAGTTATGTGCTGGTATGGCTGGTGGCGGTCTGTGCGCCGGTGTTTCATGAGGCCTTCAGCTGGCACAGTCTGGCAGGCGTGGTGATGATCGTCGTCGGCCTGCTGTGCATTGTAGTTAAACCCTGATTTTTACTATTTTCGCGTCAATATTCCCTTTTATTAACGTTCCCGGACGAAAATTAGCGCCACCGCAATAGCGAAATTAGCCTTTTCGTGATAAAAATCCTTTTGGTTATCGTTTTCGGACGGCTGATAAAGGATTCACTATGCTGGTCGGCTTTAGCGCACTGCGTGAACGTTATGCTATTAAACTGGCGCAGCCACTGCGCGTGAAGTCAGCTATCGGAACGGTACGCTCCCATCATGAAAGTCAGGGGCAGGTTGAAAATCATTACCCACCCGGCTATCAGCCGACAGATGATTTTGCCGGTCACTTTGCCTTTGGCCTCAAGTACGAAGAGATCCATCTGGAGTTTTTTGCCCGACTGTTTAAGGCCATCGGTCCGGAACCGCTGGAGGCCTGGTGCCGTCAGGAGCCGTTCGGACAGTATGCACGCCGTGCTGGCTTTCTCTATGAATGGCTGACCGATAACCGGCTACAGGTACCGGATGTCACCAACGGCGGCTATATCGAGGCCATATCATCCAAAGCGTATCTGACCCGGACGACTGTCAAGCGCGACAGACGCTGGCGTATTAACGATAACCTGCCAGGAACGGTGGATTTCTGCCCGCTGGTGCGCAGGAGTACGGCGGTTGAGCAGGCACTGGCGTTCGATCTCAATGATGCCTTTACCGATCTCGATAACGCCTTTGGTGCAGATATCCTGATGCGCACCGCCAGCTGGCTGACTTTTAAGGAGTCACGGGCCAGTTTTCTGATTGAAAAAGAGTCGGACCAGGGCGACCGCATTCAGCGTTTTGCCCACGTTATCGCGCAGTATTGCGGCCAGCTTGACGATCCGCTCAGCGAGGCCAGTCTGCATACTATACAGCAGGGCATTCTTGGGCAGGATGCGCTGGGACTGGGTTTACGGCGCTCACCGGTGTTCGTCGGGCAGTCGACGATGCGTGAAGATATCGTCCACTACATTGCGCCACACTATGATGATGTTCCGCGCTTCATGCAGGGACTGAAAGCCTTTGACGAGGCGACGCCGGGCGCTGCGCCTCTCGCCCGTGCGGCGGTTATTGCGTTTGGTTTTGTCTATATCCACCCCATGCGCGATGGCAATGGCCGTATCCACCGGTTTTTAATCAATGACACGCTGATTCGCGACGGGGCGATACCCGATGGCGTCATCCTGCCTGTCTCGGCCACCATCACCAGTTCGATGGATTTTCGGGTCGGCTACGATCGCACGCTGGACGTGTTCTCGAAACGGCTGATGCGGCGCTATGCGGGCTGCTATCGGTTTGGCGAACTGAAAACTTATGAAGATGGCACGCTGAGCAACTTCAGTTTCAGCGAATATGAGGATGCCCGGTTCGCCTGGCGCTATCCCGATCTGACGGAGCATGTGCTTTATACCTGCAAAGTGATAGAGCACACCGTCAGAACGGAGATGGCTGATGAAGCACGCGTGTTAGTGATTTTTCAGCGTGCACAGCAGCGTCTGAAGGAGGTTGTCGAGATGCCCGATCAGGACGCCAGCCGGATTATCCGTTCGCTGAAGGAGAATGGCTGGCAGATCTCCGGCAAGCTTAAAAAAACGTTCCCGTTGCTCGACGATATCACGCTCTCCGGGCGCATTGTGGAGGCGGTCAGATCGGCGTTTGAGACGCAGGCAGACTGACGGCCTGGGTTTCACCGGGCATCACTGCGCACTATGCTCAGCAGAGCGGTTTAAGCTGTGCGGCCAGCGCCTGGATATCGCTGACGATCAAATCCGGTGCAGGTGCCAGAGGATAAGGTACCTGGCCTTTACGGCTGACAAAGGCAGTTTTCATGCCTGCCCGTTTTGCTCCGCCCACATCCCACCCATGCGCCGCCACCATCATGCACTCAGACACGGGGTTGCCCATCTCCTCCATTGCCCACTGATAGACTCTGAGATCGGGCTTATACACCTGCACCTGTTCCACGCTGAGAATGCGGGTAAAAAGCGTTGCCAGTCCGGCTGAACTGAGCTGTTTCTCAGCCAGTGCGGCAGAGGAGTTGGTGAGCGCAACCAGCGTAAATCCCTGCTGCTTCAGGGCAGACAGTCCTGCGGCGACGTCCGGATGGGCGGGCATTGCCGCGATAATCTCAGCCAGCGGCGTCGCGTCAGCAGGCAGGGTGACGCCGTAACGTGCTGCAGTCATCTCAAGTACCGCTTCAGCGATATCACCAAAACTGTGCCAGCAGCCGGTGACCGACTCGACCAGTGAATGATGCAACAGCGAGGTAAACCAGGCTTCGGCACGCTCGGGTCTGTCGCCGAGTCGCTGCGCGACATCCCGGTTCAGGCCGGTGGTGTCCAGCAGGGTTTCATTAACATCAAAAAACAGGGTGCCGCTACAGGATGCGGGATTCTGACTGTCGATCATCTGGCCTCCGGTTGGATTAAGAGTGCACTGATAAGGGGTGATAAAGGCTGTTTGAAGGTAGGACACACTCAGGGATTACACAATATCGGAGACGGGAGCTCATAGTGTTGCTTCCTGTTTTGATTGTGAATGCTGGATAAAAATGCACTTATTTAATGTCCTTGTTGATTCATTTCATTACGTTCCGCAGGGTAATAATTTAAGGAGTGGCGTTATATAAATAATATATAACAAACCCCAGGATTCGACTGCATTCAGAGTGAATTTATAACAATCGGTATCAAAATAAATTTACTGTTATAGATTAATATAGAATAAATTCTATATTAATCACTCCTTTAAAAATGCATTATTTTCCAGGTCAGAAGCCGGTTTGCGCAGTGCAATTATTGCATGTGGGTTCTGAATAAAAGAAAGATAGATTGTCTTTATAAAGGAGTAACGATATGCGTGAATTAAATGTAGCAGAAATCAATGTGGTCTCTGGTGCTGGTTTCATGGAAGCCTTGACCAGTGCCATCACTCTGGGAACAACCGGCTTTGCAGCAGGCGCGGCGTATGGCGGTATCCACGGTGGCGATAACGGGGGGCTTCTCGGCGTGGGTGCCGTTGGCCAGTTGGTCGGCGTTATTACCGGATCTGTTGTAGGTGTTATCGGTGGTGTCATCCTGGGTGCGGTAATTGGATGGGATAATCCAGATAAGGTTACTGACATCTCAATCCAGTGGATGGGCCATTTTATTAACGGTGACTTCAAATAATTGTTGCGTTCAGAATAAAGACGAAGCTCATACTTTGTGTGAGGTTCGTCTTTATCAGGGGGGCGTATCGGTCTGACAGACTGCTTTTTTTAACTGATTTTTTTGCTGATGTTGTTTAGTGGAAAATACTCTTTATTATATTACAGATAAGTTATGAGGGTGCGTCGTGTATAAATGCATAGAACTGAAATAGATGTCGCAATCGTAAGTTTTATGTCAACGCATGGTGGTGACAAACATGCGCATAACATAGATTATGTTAAATATAGTCTATGTTATGCGCATATTCATACTCTGCAGGCTGACTTTGCTGATGACATATTGCTGGTGTGACCTCCCCCCTGTCTGCAGTGTTTTAAGACACTTTTTCACATCTAATCATACTTCTCTGATTTAACCCGCCTTTTGATTCTGTTGTCTGTTTCATTCGATATCTTGTCATAGCTGAGCATGTCACTATTTATAAATGCATCTTATCATTTCCCCCGGTTATCACCCACTGTGAGGGAAAGCTTGAATGAGTAGCTTTTTACATAGACAGCAGAATATTGATATTTTTTCGACAACGCTGGATATTATTCGCCGTGATGACGAAACGGCTGAAGAGGCACGGCGTTATATTGCCAGTATTTATAACAAAAACTATGGTGCGAATATTAAGCCTGATCCTGACATTATTATCGCCAGTCGTAATAAAGAGACTTCAGCATTAATTGCCTGTACCGGAATTTCCTTTGTAACGCATGCACAACCTCTTTTTTCGGAGCGATATCTTTCCGCCCCGCTGGATGAAACTATCCTGCAAAGAACCGGCCAAAAACTGTCTCGTCATCAGGTGGTTGAGATTGGTTCTCTCGCGTCCGATAACCCTAACGCAGCTGCCGACTTAATTCGTTTGATGCCGATTATTGCCTGGTTTATGGGAAGTAAGGCAATTCTCTGCACTTCTACACGCCGCCTGAGAAAATTACTGGCTTTTCATGAGGTGCCTTTTTGCATGTTGAGCGAAGCATCGCCGGAAAAACTTTCGCCAGAAATGCGCGCAGCCTGGGGAAGCTATTATGACCAGACGCCCCAGACCGGCGTTATTTTGCTCGAACAGTGCGGTCATCTGTTTAATCACTTCTGCGGCCGTCTGGTTTTCTCGGAATTTGAACATATCTCACGCTCCACGCTTTCTTCCGCGCAGGTGGCAGCATGAATATTATTAATGAATTCATCTCACAGGCGCAGCGCCATCCGCATGCCGCGGCGATAATTCGGTTACGGCAGAGAGATGACGGCCAATTTGAAGAAGAGGTGTGCTGCACCTACCGTAGTCTGCTTGAGGAGGCGCGCCAGCTTGCCGCCCATCTGCAGGTTGAAGCAGGCGAGCATACACAGGTCGGTTTGGTGATGGGCAATACGCCGGAATGGGTGCTGGCGGATATCGCGCTGCTGCTGGCAGATCTGGTCGAAGTACCGGTACCGCTGGCGTTTTCCGGGGAACAGGCCGCCTTTCTGCTTCAGAACTGTCAGGTTGTGCTGACCGATACGACAGGCGCACAGCGTCTGAGTGAGTGGCAGGCTGGTGGGCTGACGCTTCAGTCGGTGATCAGGCCGTTAACGCTGGGTGAAACGCCGCACTATGCTGCATCTGTTGCCCATCAGCCAGCCGACACCACGCAGGATGGTGTGATTAAAATCATTCACACTTCGGGAACCACCTCCCAACCTAAAGGAGTAATGATCCGCCGACACGGTCTGGATGCGTTGGTCGACTCACTCTGGCAATGCGCCCTCCCCGATGACTACCAACGCTATCTGAATCTGGTGCCGCTCAGCCTGTTGATTGAGCAGGTCACTGCTCTCTATATGCCTCTTACTTCCGGAGGCGCGGTGGTGATGCCGTCCGCTGATATGCCGCCGCTGGGCCACCCTGGTGTAATAGCGGCCCAGCGTCTGGCGCTAATCCGGGCGGCGCGACCCAGCGCAATGACACTGACGCCAGCACTGGTGGAGGCGTTAGCCGAACATGCCGTCAGTTACGGTGATCATCCTGGCCTGTTGCAGGCTTTGTTTGGGCGGGAAGAGGCTCCGCTGCTGGCAGCGGGCGGCGCGCCGGTTACTGAAGAAGTGCTTCAGGTGCTTAACGCTCACGGCATTCCGGTCTATCAGGGATATGGCCTGAGTGAAAACAGCTCGGTTGCCACCTGGAACTCGCGCGGTGCCAACCGTATTGGCACCGTGGGAAAACCGCTTTCACATGTTGAAGTGAAAATTGCTGAAGATGGCGAACTCTGCCTGCGCAGCAGCTCACTGTTTGCCGGTTACTCCAGCGAAGATCCCAGCAGTTGCGCGATTGACGATGAGGGATGGCTGCACACTGGCGATCTGGCCACGCAGGATGTGGATGGGTTTATTTCCATCGTCGGGCGCAAGAAAACACTCATCATCACCGCTAACGGCCGCAACATCTCCCCTGAGTGGCTTGAAAGTGCGTACCGCACCGTTCCTGGTGTGCAGCAGGTCATTGTTTACGGTGACAGGCAGGAGTTTCTCGGTGGTCTTTTTGTGGTGGAGGATATACGGCAGGCACCTGCTATTCGCCAGGCGATCGCTGCCTATGCGCGTGAACACCTCAACGAAATTGAATTTATCCCTGAGCCATTACTGGTGCCGCATAGTGCGGAGATCATGGAGCGCCTGTTTACCGTCACCGGACGACCGCGTCGCCACGCCATTAACGCTTTCTTAGCCCAACATGAGACTTTGACTGCATGAATTTTCGTGAAACTGCCCATACCCGCGTCGGCGGTCTGATAGTCACCTCGCTGAATGAAGGCGACGTAAACCTGTTATCGAAAACCTACCTGCTGACGCAACTGGCGGAGCATGGCTATCTGGTGCTACGTGGCTATAACCACAGCATTGACCACTTTTCTCAATTAGTTCGTCAGTCAAGCGGCCGTATTAGTCTCGATCCGGCGCGCAGTTTCAGCGGCGATACCGCGCAGAAAGTCGATGCGGGTTTTGATAAGGTCGGCCTGCACTGTGAAAACGGCAACAGCCCCTTCTGGCCCGATCTCTGCTGGTTTTACTGCCAGCACGCACCGACACAGGGTTCGCAGACCACGGTATGTGATGGCAAGCTGGTTTATGAGCACCTCAGCCCGGCGGCGCGAAGAGCATTTAGCGCGCAGGAGATTGTGTATACACGACGTGTAGAAGAACAGAAGTGGAAAACCTATGCGTTTTACGCACTGGCCTCGCAGGAAAATGCCCCGGAAAGCCTTGCGGAAACCACACTGGATCACCTGCTGTCGCTGACCGCCGGATCAGCCAGCACCCGCATCACCCTCAACGACGATGGCTCGATTCACTATGCGTTCCAGACTCCAGCAATAAGGGCCAGCCGCCTGAACCCGGCTGCGCGCCACAACTTCGCCAACAGTATTTTCGGTCCGTCGAATAATTATGAGAAGCCGGTAATCACTTTCGCCAATGGTGATGATATTCCCGCCGAACTGTTGGCTGAAGCAGATGCCGTCTGCGATCGCTTTACCTTTGATATCGGCTGGCAGCATGGCGATATCGTGCTGATCGATAACACCCGGGTGATGCACGGCCGCCGTCGCATCGAAGACAAAGCCCGCACTATTTTTAACGCTCTCTCTTACCTGGCCTGACGGAATGCATCATGACTGATTTCAAAAGTATCAACCAATACGCGCATCTTAATTATTTGCACCCCAATCGCATGCCATGGGAGCAGGCCGCTAACGACAGAGAGCTGGATTTTCTGTCGCGGGCGCTGGTTGGTGAAGCGGGCCAGGAAGATAAGGCAGTTGCTTATCTCTATAAAGAGCTGGCGCAACTGGCGGAAATAGAGATGCACGTCGCCACAGTGATGACACGCATCCTGTGCGAACTTCAGGCGGAATCGACACCGTTTAAAGCGGGCGACGGACTCTATCATGCTGTCTCCTGCTTCGCCTCGGAGGAGATCAATCACGCCAACAGCTTCTATCAATATGTGCGTCATCTGTCAGGACGCGATATCAAACTGGAGAACAACCTGTTCGCGGATCGTGTGGCGCTCTACAACGATAATGACGCGCCGCTGATCAAGCTGGCAGCACTCTGTTCCACCGCCTATGTAGGCGAGTCGATCATTACGGTATTTGAGCGTCGCCTGAAGGTGCTGGATCCGATGCAGCGCAGCTTCCTCACGCAACTGCTGCATTTCCACGGCCTGGACGAAGCGCGCCATATCCAGTGTGATCATGCCATCTTCGAGCAGATAATCCCCACCTTTAGCGCGGCGGAAAACCGGCGTATGCATCAGCTGGTGCAGGAGACGGAAGCACTGAACACGCAACTGGCAATCGCCAGTGCAGAAACAGTGAAAGCGGCGTTCGATCTCGACTATACCGAAGGCAATATCGCTGCCCGGACACAGCTGGACATGACACTGCGTTTTCGCGAGATCGTGCAGTCTGGTGACTCGATCCGTAATGTCGACGACTATATGGACCAGGAAACGGCAGCCATTGTGCAGCAGTTTTCTCAGGCCTCGCGCGTGCACACCGCCTGGTAAGGAGAGAAAATGAAAGAGACCACCTTAGCGCCCGCCGCAGCGCTGCCTAAAAAAAACAATGTCGGTGTGATGGCGGTGATCGTCGCACTGTTTCTTGCCGCAGTGGACAGCACTATCGTCAGTACGGTACTGCCGACTATCAGCCAGCAGTTAGGCCATCCGACACTCTGGCCCTGGGTGATGTCCGCCTTTTTACTGCCAGTGGCGCTGGTGGCACCACTGGCCGGAGCGTGCGGTGACCGGTTTGGCGTCTCCTCCACATTAAAGGCATGCCTGCTGATATTCCTCTGTGCCTCCGCGTTGGCGGCGGTCAGCACCACCATGCCAATACTGATTCTGGCGAGGGCGCTTCAGGGCATCGGCGCTGGTGGGATTATTGTGCTTTCCTATTCGCTGCTGGCGGCGCTGTTCGACGCCGAACGGCGCGGTAAGATGCAGGGAATGCTGAGCGGCGTCTGGGGCCTCTCCGCCATCGTTGGTCCGCTGCTGGGCAGCGTTCTTGATGCGACGTTCGGCTGGCGGGCAATATTCTGGCTGAATATCCCACTTGGTCTGCTGGCGCTACTGCTGCTGTTTATAACGCCGGCAGTCAGTAAAGGAGCGGGCAAGGCGTGTCTGGATCTTCCTGCGCAGGGGGCGTTGATAGTCGCCACGTGCTGCCTGCTGCTTCTGACGGCGCGGCCGGAAAGCGGCGACGCCCTCATAGCGATGCTGGCTGTGGGCTTAATCGCGGGGTTGCTGGCACTTATCGCCCGCGTACGGTATCAGCCGGAGAGTAGCCCGATCCCCCTGCCATTTTTTCAGCGGCGCACACTGTTTCCGGTTATCGTGCTGGTGCTGCTTTCCAGTGCCGCGCTTTATGCCTCTGTTACGCTGCTTCCGCTGGCACTCAGCCAGCAGCCGACGGCTGTCCCGACTGGCCTGCTGGTAATGCTGGCTGCGCTGGGCTGGGTCGTGGGTGCGGCGATATGCGGCGCCAGGCTGGCGTTAGCTGGCTATCGGCGCATGGCGGCCGCTGGCATGCTGATGCTGGCTATCGGTGGTCTGCTGATGGCATGGGCCATTTCGCAGCAGCAGCCGTGGCTGATGGCGACGTCGCTGCTGTTGACCGGTCTGGGCATGGGGTTCACCGCCACCGCTACACTTGTGCTGGCGCAAAACGCTGCGCCGCCGGAACGGCTTGGTACCTGGACCGCGACCGTGCAGTTTTTGCGCAACCTGGGCGCAGCGCTGGGGGTAAATATTCTGGCAACGATGCAACTGCATCTTAGTGGCCTGCACGCTTTCCCGATTTGCTTTATTATCCTTGGCGCCAGTATGTTGACAGGGTTGATCTTTACCCTATTATTGCCCCGCGCTTATCCGGCGAAATAGCCATAAAACGGAACAAAGGGATACCGTGACGTTAAACAACGACGCGCTGATTATTGAGCGCGTGCTGGAACAAATCGCAGCGAAGGAGAATGAGCCTCATCGCCATCCGCTCGGCCAGTTTGTGCTGGTAAAACGCGGCGTACTGCACGGGCATACGCCTGAGCAGCACTGGCTAATGAAGCCAGGGATGGCGGTCTGGATCCCGCCAGACACCGTTCACTGGGGCGAGGCTTACAGCCGCGTCGATCTGACGGTACTCTATATCGCGCCGACGCTTTGCCGCTCCTTCACCTCCCGAGTGAAGCTAATTGATACCTCGTTTTTGATCTCAGCTCTATGCGAGCGGCTTGCCGACACCCGTGCACCGTTGTCGGAAACACGCCGCAACAGCATGCTGCAGTTGTTATTCGAAGAGATCGAGGAGAAGCCCGACAGCAACCTGACTTTGCCCCTGCCGCTGGATCTTAGGCTGAAAAAGGTCACTGACAGCCTGATTGCCGATCCCGCGCAGCGTCTGAGTCTGGCGGAATGGGGACACCGCGTCGGCGCCACTGAACGCACGCTTGCGCGCCTTTTCCGCAAAGAAACCGGGCTGCGTTTTACTGACTGGCATAACCGCCTGCTGCTGGCGGTGGCCTGGCAGGGGCTAGCGAATGATGCCTCCAATGAAGAGTTATCAGTGATGCTGGGCTTTTCCTCCGGTGACTCATTCGGCCACTGGTTCAGACGTGTAGCGGATAGCAGTCCAGGTCAGATACGCAAGCACCTGCAGGATCAGCGCACCAGTGCAACCCAATAACAGCACAAAACTGTCCGTTTGATTCGATAAGATGTGTTCTGTGAACATTCTTAGGGCCAACCACCTCCAGTAAAGTAGCGCCTGTCCCTGAACAACTGGAGGAAATTGAATTGAACTATGATGTCATCAAAATATTTCACGCACTGGCGGCGGTTGCTGCAACTGGCCCGCTGCTCTTCGCCCCCTGGCTCTCCGCACGGCTAAAGATTTGTTGCTCAGAGAATGCCGCGCTGTTGCTGCAGGGCCTGACAGTGACTGACCGCTTTTATAATATCGCTGGCTGGGCATTGATGCTGAGCGGCATCGGGATGTTCTGGCTCTATGACTGGCACCGTCTTTTTCAGGTCTGGTTTCTGCTGAGCGTGGCGATTTTCATTATCGATTCACTGGCCGAGAAACGACTGCGGGACCCTGCCATTGCCGCGCTCGTTAAGTTGCATCCTGGCGGCGCGGAATGGGGCGCTACCGTGGCGCGCTTGCACAAGGCGGTGCTGGCACAGATGATCTGCACTTCTGCCATCCTGATTGTGATGCTCTTGCACAGCCAACTGAACATTAACCTGTTAAGCGTCGCGCCATTCCACCAGTACTAAGCGTAACTGCGTTTCGTTAGCGCATCACTTATTGCGTTAAGCGCTACCGGAACCAGACAGGCGAAAGGGATGCCGTAGTGAAACTGTGTCTCTAAGGCATCCGGCTCCACTACCGCATCCTCTCACTGGCAAGATGATACACATCGCTGCGCTCACGCTTACCGACAGCCACAACGGCGATCACCCGCTGATTGTCGATCACCTGAAAAACCAGGCATAACGCCTCCAGCACTGCTTAACAGGTCTTATCAGTATCAGGATGAAAAACTGTTAACCAGCCATCGCATGCTTTGAAAATACGGTATGGGAACGCTGACTTTATTCAGAACGGCAGATGTGGATTGGGGTAACGAAGAACGCCGAGTCTGATGTGCGTAACGAATGAGCGCTCTTTTCTCTCCCGAAAAGGTCATGACACACGAGGTAATATCTCAAGCCACAGACAGGCTAATACGATTATCCTTTTCACCACCGCCTGAATGTGACTTATACCCTATGAGTCACGAATCAGGGTTTAAGGATGACTTTTGTCCAGCCATTATCACGATCATCAAAATGCTTATATCCTTCAGCGGCGTCTGAGAGCGCAAGACGATGCGAGATGATCTGCGCCGGATTGGCTCTGTCCTGATGAATAAGCCTTGCCAGCTGGCGGTTATACGCTTTTACGTTGCACTGACCTGTCTTTATTGACTGGCCTTTGAACCAGAAATTACCAAAATCGAAAGGCACTTTACCCTCTTTAGCCAGATCGGTCGCACCGCCCGGATCCTGAGGTACAAAAACGCCTACCGCACCAATGCCGCCCGTGGCTTTGGTTGATGCTACAAGGCTGTTCAGTGTGGCGGAGTTATCCTCGTGGCCATGCTTATTGCAGCATTGGTAGCCCACGCACTCGCAACCGCAATCCGTGCCGCGACCATCGGTTAAATCGAGAATTTTATTTACCGCTTCGTCACCCACACCGTTGATCGCGACTGCGCCCATCTGTTCGGCTAACGCCAGTCTGTCTGGATGGGTATCGACAACGAACACCTGTGATGCGCCCTTGATAAGGGCTGAATGCGCCGCCATCAGGCCGACCGGGCCAGCGCCGTAAATGGCAACACTCTCTCCGGGACGTAAGCCTGCCAGCTCAGTAGCATGCCATCCGGTGGGGAAGATGTCGGAAAGCAAAACGTAGTCTTCTTCCTTCTCGACGGCATCCGGAGGCAGTACCAGACAGTTGAAGTCAGCATAGGGAACGCGAAGTAACTCCGCCTGTCCACCATCCCAATCACCCATCTCAGCAAAGCCGTAGGCGGCGCCAGCTGTACCAGGGTTGGCCGTCAGACAGTAACCGGTTAACCCTTTCTCGCAATTTTCACAGAATCCACAGCCGACATTAAAAGGCAGGCAGACATGATCGCCAACTTTCACTCGCTCAACAGCGCTGCCGACTTCAATCACCTGCCCCAGATTCTCATGACCGAAGATGCGACCCTGCTCGAAGCTGGTTCGCCCTTCGTACATATGCAGGTCGGACCCGCAGATATTGGTGGTGGTAATACGGACAAGCACATCGGTCTGGCGAACTATTCTGGGATCCGGAACGTCTTTGACTGAAACGTCAAAAGGTCCGTTATAGACAACTGCTTTCATAGTGTTCTCCTCACAGGCATGATCAGTTTTGAGGGCGGCGACTGCGTGACGCTTTGCTGTCACCGCTCTCTTCGTGATGCTGCTTTTTCAACCACTTTTCGTGATTGAAGGTGTAAGTGTAGAACAGCTTATGGCGCAGTCTGGCAAAATAAATATCATGTAACGCTATGAAATATAAGCACCGCTTCGCTAAAATCCCATTTTTACTAAACGCTCAGCGGCGTATCAGTACCATTTTGAACTGGCCGATGACAGTCGTCTCAGACGGGACATTCGTGGATAAAAAGCCGCCCGCCTGTGGCTACTTTTTATCCTGCGACCAGGTCGCGCTGCGGATATTGACCTTCACTGGTAGCAGACCAATCCGGGTGAAGGTATCCGCCAGTGCCTGTTGCTGGGTGAAAACGTCAGGCGTCATTCGCTCGGCGCCAAACGGCATTCTTGCCAGCGCGCGCTGCCAGATGGGCTGAGGCAGACCGGTTGAGGCGGACATGATTTTCGCCGCCTCTTCCTGATTCTGATTGGCCCATGTGCTCAGCGAGCCGAGCTCATCCACCACCTTGCTGGCGATCTGAGGATAATTTTCCGCGAACTTGCGACTGGCCAGATAGAAGGTGTAGTGCGGCACCAGGCCTTCAGCATTCTTAATCAGACGTGCGTGGGCATTGGTCTCAACTTCGGCGTAGTAAGGATCCCAGATGACCCAGGCATCGACCGCCCCACGCTGGAAAGCAGCACGCGCATCGGCAGGTGGCAGATAGACCGGTGTAATGTCTTTGTAACTCAGACCGGCCTGCTCCAGCGCGGTGACCAGCAGATAGTTAACGTCAGAGCCTTTATTCAGCGCCACGCGCTTGCCTTTGAGATCGGCCACACTTTTGATGGGTGAGTCGGCTGGCACGACTATCGCTTCCGTTTTTGGGTTAGCCGGCGAGTGTGCGAGGTAAACCAGATCGGCCTGTGCAGCCTGAGCGAAGGTCGGCGGCGCGTCGCCAGTGGCGGCCAGATCGATACTGCCGATGTTTAACCCTTCCAGCATCTGCGGTCCGGCCGGGAACTCAATCCAGTGAACCGCAATCCCCTGCTTCTTAAATTCTTCATCCAGCGTGCCGCGATATTTCAGGAGTGCGAAAATATTGGCTTTCTGAAATCCGATGTTCACCGTATCGGGCTTCTCTGCTGATGCCTGGGTGCTGAACGCTAAGCCCGCCTGGGCGGCAATAATTAAGGCGCTGAGTAAAACTCTTTTCATTTCTCATTCCTGAGTCTGGTTGTTGTCAGCGCAACATAACAAACGCGGGATTAAGTGCTTAGCGAGGAAATGTTCAATGCTTAGCGGAAAAAACGCTATGGATGCCAGACCGACTCGCGGACCCGAATGGCGCGGTTAAATAACCCCAGAGCATAAAAGCGGTCAGCGATGGTCTGCTGTTCCCGGATGATGGACAGGTTCATACGCTGGGTCTGATGACTGCGTCGGGCTAAGGCGTGCATCAGTGATGGTGCTGAAATGCCAAGCTCGGCAGAGAGCAGCCCGGCCGCTTCAGCGCGGTGGGCATCAATATAGCGTCCGGTCTGTTCGAGCGCGGTGAGCAGGATTGGGAGCAGGTCACTGGAATGTGCCGCAAACCCACGCTCAGCAAGGTAAAACTGATGATTATTGACCCGGCCAGTCCCATCCGCAATCACCCTGAACTGTCCGCTGTTCTCTGCATCACTGAGGAGCGGATCCCACATCATCCAGGCGTCCACTGCGTTGAGATCGCTGGGCGTTAGCGGAAATTTTGGCGGTGCATAGACGATGCGGACATCGTCCAGCGCTAAACCTGCCTCATCCAGAATCTGCAGCAGCAGATAATGGACGTTCGAACCACGGTTCACGGCGATGCGTTTCCCCCGAAGATCGCCGATTTGCTGAACCGGGCTGCTGTTCGGCACCAGCAGCGCCACGCTCTGCGGCGCGGCGGGTTCCCACGCGACATACACCATCGGACTGTTGCTGGCCTGCGCAAACAGAGGGGGGACTTCCCCTGTCGTCCCGAAATCGATCTCCTGATGGCTTAGCGCATGCAGAAGCTGCGGACCTGCCGGAAACTCACTCCACAGCACGCTGACGCCCCGCTCGGCCATCTGCTGCTCCAGCGACTGGCGCGCTTTCAGTACGCCGAGATTGCCAAATTTCTGATAACCGATACGCAGTTCCCGCTCCCGCTGCAGATGAGGAGTCGTGTCACGCTGACGCGGTGACGTGCGGCGCGGTTTTATCACGCCAAGATGGCCCAGCTGGGTGCGCAACGTATGACGACTGATGCCCAGCAGCGCCGCCGCCTGTAACTGATTACCCTGAGTGAGTTCCAGCGCATTCTTCACCAGCGCGGTAATCACCCGTGGATAGAGCGGTGTCTCACTCTGCTGCATCTGCTGACGCAAAAACTGGTCCAGCGCCTCTTCTCCGGGCGGCAGCACGCTGCCCGCAAGCGGGCTCAGGCGCAGCTGTTGCGGCGTTACCAGCGAGCTTTTGCTCAGCAGTACGGCATTATGCAGGGTATTTTCCAGCTCGCGGATATTGCCGGGCCAGCTGTAATCCATCAGGGCGGTCATGGCCTCATCACTCAGGCGTAACTGAGGACGACCGAGACGACGCGCATAGAGCTGCAGAAAGTGGCTGGCCAGCACCGGGATATCTTCGCAGCGCTGGCGTAACGGCGGCAATGTCACGCTGGCCACATTGAGCCGGTAGTAAAGATCTTCCCGGAAACGCCGCTCGCGAATCGCCTCCGCCAGGTCGCGGTTCGTGGCTGCAATGACCCGCACATTAACCTTTACCGCACGGGATGAGCCCACGCGGGTAATCTCGCGCTCCTGCAATACGCGCAGCAGTTTCACCTGCAGCGATAAACTGAGTTCACCCACCTCATCCAGCAGCAGCGTGCCGCCCTCAGCCGCCTCAAACCAGCCGCGATGGCGATCCTGTGCGCCGGTAAAGGCCCCTTTCTCATGACCAAACAGCTCTGACTCCGCCAGGCTCTCGGTGAGGGCGCCACAGTTAACCGCCAGAAAAGGCTGTCGGCTGCGCGCGCTGTGATGATGCAGATAACGCGCCATCACCTCTTTGCCGGTGCCGGTTTCACCGATAATCAGCACGGTGGCATCGGTAGGGGCGAGCTGATCCAGCACGTCTTTAAAGGCGCGTGATGCGGGGTCTATTAATTCAGGGCTGGAAATCTGCATCTCATTTACCGGGTTAACAGAAGAGTCATGACCATAACGCGCGACAGCCGGAGAAACGAGAGGCGAAACGGGCCGTTTTGTTGCCAATGCAGCAGGCTGCAACTTCAGCTGTTGCAGATGCAGCAATAAGACGCAGAGAGTTACCCGGCTATCCTACTGATCTCAATGAAAAATAGTAAAAACGCGCGCTGGCACGCTTCCTGCTAAGAGCTATATAACCAAAGAATTTATCCGTATGTAATAAATTCAAATATCGTTATAAAGGAATCTGCTAATGAGCCATGCGACACAGGAAAACCTCAACCTCTTCTGGTTTTTGCCCACCCACGGCGACGGGCGCTATCTGGGCACTACCGAAGGAGGCAGAGCGGTCGATTTACCCTATTTACAGCAGGTTGCGCTGGCAGCAGATAATCTGGGCTATTACGGTGTGTTAATCCCGACCGGTAAAAGCTGCGAGGATTCCTGGCTGGTCGCCTCTGCCCTGGCACCGATCACCAAAAAGCTGCGCTATCTGGTGGCCGTGCGCCCGGGTCTGCAACCTCCAAGCCTGGCGGCGCGTATGGCGGCCACGCTGGATCGGCTCTCTGGCGGCCGGTTACTGATTAACGTGGTCACGGGTGGGGATCCGGTGGAGAACAAAGGTGACGGCATCTTCCTGAGTCACGAAGAGCGCTATCAGGTGACGAAAGAGTTTCTTGAGGTCTATTCCCGCCTGCTGAAAGGCGAGAAGGTCGATTTCGCGGGCGAGCATATCCGCGTTGAAGGCGCTGAGATCCTCTTTCCGCCGGTACAGGAAGATGGCCCACCGCTCTATTTTGGTGGATCGTCTGATGCGGCTATCGACGTTGCCGCGAATCAGATCGACACTTACCTGACGTGGGGCGAGCCGGTGGAACAGGTGGCGGAGAAACTGGCGGTAGTGCGCCAGCGGGCGCAGGAGAGTGGACGAACCCTCTCCTATGGCATCCGCTTGCATGTCATCGTACGTGAAACGGAAGAGGAAGCCTGGGCGGCAGCCGATCGGCTGATTTCTCATCTGGATGAAGAGACCATCGCCGCCGCGCAAAAGATCTTTGCCCGTATGGACTCCGCCGGACAGGCGCGAATGAGCGCGCTGCATCAGGGCTCGCGAGAGAGCCTGCGCATTGGCCCTAACCTGTGGGCGGGCGTCGGCCTGGTACGTGGCGGCGCAGGAACGGCGCTGGTCGGTAATCCACAACAGGTTGCCGATCGCATCCGGGAGTATCAGGCGCTGGGCATCGACAACTTTATTTTCTCTGGCTATCCGCATCTGGAAGAGGCGCATCGCTTTGCGGAACTGGTGATGCCACTGCTGCCGCTGGCCGCCAATGCAGAGAAGAAACAGCGCAGCGTGAACACCGGTCCGTTTGGTGAAACCATTGGCGGTGACCGTCGTCCTGCTAAACAGGCCAGTGCCAGTTAGTCAGTCAGTTAACCGAAGAGAAGGCTCGCTTATGTCACAACAGCAGATTGTCATTATCGGCGGAGGATTCACCGGCACCGCGCTGGCAATCCATCTGGCCCGATCCGGGCAGGCGGGCCTGCGCGTGACGGTAATTGAACCCCGGCCGCAGCTGGCTCAGGGCGTGGCATATGGCACTGCCGATCCGGCTCACCGCATCAATGTGCCGGCTGCCAGAATGCAGCTTGCGGGTGATGAAGAAGGAGCATTTGATCGCGACTATCGTGCATCTTCCGCTTTTACAGCCGATCCGGAGGCGTTGTGGGATGACGGCAGTGTCTATCCGCAGCGTGGTGAATTTGGTCGCTGGGTTAATGCGCAGTTTGTGCATCAACAGCAGCACTCACCTGTGCAACTCAGCCATCTGCGTGACAGCGCCGTGGCCTTTAAGGAGGGCGTGGTCACGACAGCGTCGGGGCAGCAGATCCGCGCCGATCAGGTGGTACTGGCGATCAGCCACCCACCGCCGGAACTGCCCACGCTGCTGAAGCCGTTACAGGACCATCCAGGATTGATTGCCAATCCCTGGCAACGCGACGCGCTGGCACAGATTGCACCTGACGATCGGGTCGCGATTATCGGTTCCGGGCTGACCATGTCCGATGTAGTGGCGTCACTGCATCGCCAGCAGCATCGCGGGGCCATAACCGTCTTCTCGCGTCGTGGTCAGTTGCCGCGTGCCAACCTGAGCGGTTGCGATGCGACCTGCACGCTGGACTACAGTCAGCCGCAGCCCGTCAGCGCGCGCGGCTGGTTACATCGGGTGCGTCAGGAGGTAAAACAGGCGGCGGCGAAGAATCTGCCCTGGCAACTGGTGCTGGATGATATCCGACGTAACGGCCAGCGCATCTGGCAGAGCCTTCCACTGCATGAGCAGCAGCGTTTTCTGCAGCATCTTCGCCCCTGGTGGGATGTTCACCGTTACCGGATTGCCCCACAGGTCAGCCTGGTCCTCAGCCAGCAGCAGGCCAGCGGGCAGCTGACGCTGCTGGCGGCGCGACTGGTCGCCGCTGACGCGGTTGGAAATCGTCTCCGGCTGACGCTGCGCCCGCGTGGTGCGCAGCCGGAAGCCCTGGAGGTGGATAGAGTGATTGTCACCACCGGGCCAGCGCATAACGCACTGCTTAACAGCAACGCGCTTCTGCGCCAGCTCCATGGCGATGGCGTCATTCAGCCTGACCCGCTGGCGCTGGGCATTCACGTCAACGCGCGGTCTCAGACGCTGAACGCGCAGGGCGACGTGAATCCTCATCTCTACGTGGCCGGGCCTGCTGCGCGGGGTCGCTTTGGTGAACTGATGGGATTACCGCAGGTGGCAGAACATGCTGAGTCTGTCGCGCGGCAACTCCTTACCGCCCCACCGCAGCCCTCCAGCGAGCGATGTCCAGGCTCGCTCACGTACTGAATCGTCCTTCCTGAAAAATCATTAAAAGGTGGGCGGCAAGCGATTGCCGCATCCGCTAAGGAGTCGCTATGTCATCGCAACGTGAAATTCGCCTGAATGCTTTCGATATGAACTGTGTTGGTCATCAGTCACCCGGTCTGTGGGCGCATCCCCGCGACCGCTCCTGGCAGTACAAAGATCTGGAATACTGGACCGACTTAGCACGCCTGCTGGAGCGCGGTAAGTTTGATGGGCTGTTTATTGCTGACGTGCTGGGTGTCTATGACGTGCTCAACGGGAATAACCATGCCGCCATCCGTCAGGCTACCCAGGTGCCGGTCAACGATCCGCTGGCGTTAATTACGCCGATGGCCATGGTGACGGAACATCTGGGCTTTGGCCTTACTGCCTCGCTGTCGTTTGAACACCCCTACCCGTTTGCACGACGGATGTCGACTCTGGATCATCTCACCAAAGGCCGCATCGGCTGGAACATTGTGACTTCTTATCTGGAAAGCGGTGCGCGTAATATCGGCCATCAGGCGCAGACCGACCACGATGCGCGCTACGACTATGCCGATGAATATCTGCAGGTCGTTTATAAGCTGCTGGAGGGCAGCTGGGAGGACGGTGCGGTCCTGCGTGACCGTGAGCGCCACATCTTCAGCGATCCGAATAAAATTCATCCCATCAATCATCAGGGGACGTTTTTCCAGGTGCCGGGCATTCATCTTTGCGAGCCGTCTCCGCAGCGTACGCCGGTGCTTTACCAGGCGGGCGCGTCCAGCCGGGGTAAAGCGTTTGCAGCGGAGCATGCCGAATGCGTCTTTGTGGCGGCGCCCTCGAAAGTGCTGCTGAAGAAAACCGTCGCGGATATCCGCCAGAGGGCCGCTGAAGCGGGACGCGATCCCCGTTCCATACTGATCTTCAACCTGCAGACGGTGATTGTGGGCGAAACCGACCTGGCGGCGCAGGCGAAATGGCAGGAGTACAAAAGCTATGTCAGTTACGAAGGCGCACTGGCGCTGATATCGGGCTGGACCGGCATCGATTTCGGGCAGTATCAGCCAGATCAGATACTGAAGCATCTGCATACCAATGCGATTCAGTCGGCGGTCGAGACATTTTCCACAGCTGATCCCAACCGTCAATGGACGGTGCAGGGCCTGGCCGACTGGGTGGGCATTGGGGGATTTGGTCCGCTGCTGGTGGGCAGCGCCGAAACCGTGGCCGATGAGCTGCAAAGCTGGGTTGAAGAGACCGACGTCGATGGTTTTAACCTCGCCTACGCCGTGACACATGAAACCTTTACCGATGTGGTGGAACTGCTGGTGCCGGAACTGCAAAAGCGCGGCGTCTACAAGCAGGACTATCAGCCAGGCACGCTGCGTGAGAAGTTGTTCGGACAGGGACCGCGGCTGGCGTTGCCCCATCCCGGCGCCGGTTATCGCCGACACGCGGAGGCGCAGGATCAGATACACAGCGCGGCAATCTCAGGATAAGTTCTGCCGGTGAAAACCGGCAATTCCCTTCGGGCCGGTAAAAAATAGCGGTTCAGGGTTTAGAAAACAGAATAATCGGAAGCGTACCGGATGAATTCAGCCCTTCATCCGGCTTTTAGTGTGGGCGCAATTTAAGTTTTAACTTATTGAATTTATTATAATAGTTATCATTATTTGTTGGTTGTTTAATCGCTGCGGAATACCTATAAAAGCCTCGTGACCTGCTGAATATAATAACGAGGATACGATGAGTACACTGAATATTGACGACACCCTGACCGCCCCGCCGCCACACTCTGCACCGGTTCGTTCGGTAAGTGATGTGGCCCGCCTTATCAACTCCCGAAGTGAGAAAAACAGTTACGCCCGCTGGATCGTTTTCCTGGCGCTGGGCGGCGTGTTCCTTGATGCCTACGACCTCACTACGCTCTCTTATGGCATTGACGATGTGGTGAAGGAGTTTGGCCTGACGCCGGTACTCACCGGGCTGGTGACCTCTTCCATCATGATCGGCACTATTGTGGGCAATCTGGTCGGCGGCTGGCTGACCGACAAATATGGCCGCTATTCAGTGTTTATGGCGGACATGCTGTTCTTTGTGGTCTCTGCCATCGCGGCAGGACTGGCACCCAACGTCTGGGTGTTAATTGGCGCGCGTTTTCTGATGGGCGTCGGGGTGGGGATCGATCTGCCGGTCGCCATGGCCTATCTGGCCGAGTTTTCTAAATTTTCCGGCAAGGGCAACAAAGCGTCGCGTCTCGCGGCCTGGTGCCCGATGTGGTACGCCGCGTCGTCGGCCTGTTTCTTTATTATTTTTGCGCTCTACTTCCTGTTGCCAGCCGAACACATCGACTGGTTATGGCGCGCGTCGCTGCTGTTTGGTGCCGTTCCCGCCCTGCTGATTATTGCGGTGCGCAGTAAGTTCATGAATGAGTCTCCTCTCTGGGCCGCCAACCAGGGCGATCTGAGCGGTGCGGTGCGTATCCTGCGCGACTCGTACGGCATTATTGCGCATGAAGAGCAGCCCGCTAAAACCGAAACTGTGAAGGCGGCCCCGAAAGTGAGTTTCCGCGTCCTGTTTCAGAAACCTTACCTCGAACGCACGATCGTCAGCGCAGTGATGAACGTCTGTATCGCATTTGAGTACACCGCCATCGCTTTCTTCCTGCCCTCAATTCTGGCGCAGTTTCTGGGTGCGGGCGTGTTTGAGACCATTTCCGCCTCGCTGGGGCTGAATGCGCTGTTCGCCTTTACCGGCGGCCTGCTGGGTATGCGTCTGGCATGGAAGTTCCCCTCACGACATGTGGCGATTGCGGGCTTTGCGCTGCAGTTTATCGCGCTGATTGCGCTGGCATTAATCGGTCATCCGCAGGCAACCTCAGCCGTCGTCTTTGCGGTGCTGCTGCTGGGACTCTGGCTGTTCGCCGAAGGGTTTGGCCCTGGCGCGCAGTTGATGATCTATCCGGCACTCTCCTACCCGACCCACATTCGCGCGACCGGTGTCGGTTTCAGCCGCTCACTCTCGGGCATTGGCAGTGCGCTGGCGCTGTTCATTCTGCCCATTCTGCAGGCCCGTTACGGCACCAACATGTTCTGGATTGTCTCTCTCGCCGCTCTCATTCCGATTATTTTCCTGTTGATTGTTCGGTTTGAACCGACCCGACAGGACATTGATGAACAACCCGAATCCGGAGAAGATTATGTCTGAATTAAGCCGTACTGAATTTGCCGCGCTGACCGAACAGTTCCGGCCGCTTTTTGCCCGTATTGCTGAAGGTGCTGCTACGCGTGAAATCGATCGCACTCTGCTGCATGAGCCGATCCGCTGGCTGAAAGAGGCGCGATTCGGCACGCTGCGGATCCCCAAAGAAGAAGGCGGCTTCGGCGTCTCGCTGCCCCAGCTTTTTTCCCTGCTGACAGCGCTGGCCGAAGCAGATTCGAATCTGCCGCAGGCACTGCGCGCGCACTTCGCCTTTATCGAAGACCGCCTGAACCAGCCGGAGAGTGAGGATCGACGGCGCTGGTTCCGCCGTTTTGTAGATGGTGAACTGGTGGGCAGTGGCTGGAGTGAAATCGGGGCGGTTAAGCTCGGAGACGTTATCACCCAGGTTTCTCCGGTTCAGGGAGGATGGGCACTCAGCGGAGAGAAGTTTTACAGCACCGGCACACTCTATGCCGACTGGATCGATGTCTATGCAAAGCGCACCGATAATGGCCGTGACGTCATCGCGCTGGTGAACACGCATCAGAATGAGGTGGAACGTGAGGATGACTGGGATGGCTTCGGGCAACGGCTGACCGGCAGCGGCACCACGCGCTTTAAACATGCCCATGTGGAACAGCCTCACGTTTATGATTTCAGTGAGCGCTTCCGCTATCAGACGGCGTTTTATCAGCATGTGTTATTGGCCACGCTTGCTGGCATCGGGCGGGCCGTAGTGCGCGATGCATCACAGGGTGTGGCGCAGCGTAAACGGATTTACAGCCACGGCAATGCGCCTCAGGTTAAGCAGGATGTGCAGGTGCTGCAGGTGGTCGGTCAGATCAGCAGCTGGGCCTGGGCGGCTGAAGCGGCTGTTGATCGGGCGACCCACTCATTACAACGGGCATTTGAACTGCAACTGAGCGGTGCCAATGAAGCAGATCTTCGCGCGGCGAACGTTCAGGCCGAGGTGGAGTCTGCAAGGGCGCAGGTGGTCGCGGTGGAGTTAGTGACACGTGCCGCCACGGAGTTCTTTAATGCACTTGGCGCGTCCGATACCCGCATCAGCAAGGCGCTGGATCGCCACTGGCGTAACGCCCGCACGGTCTCATCACATAACCCGGTGATCTACAAAATCCGCAATGTGGGAGACTGGGAGGTAAACCGCAAAGATCCAACGTTTATCTGGCAGATAGGCAACGGCGAAGGGGCATAAAACAGCAAGGCCGGGTGATCCCGGCCTTGCGCGTTTAGCGGTGGTTCAGCCGTCGCGACAGCCGATCGCCACACAACTGAAGCAGTGTCACCAGCGCAACCAGCACCACAATCACTGTCACCATCACCTGCATATCAAACCGCTGATAACCATAACGGTACGCCAGATCCCCCAATCCTCCCGCACCGATGGCGCCGGCCATCGCTGACGCGTTGATCATCGTCACCAGCGTGATGGTAAAGCCGCTGACGATGCCCGGCCGCGCCTCCGGCAGCAGCACGTGCCAGATTATATGCCAGCGATGAAATCCCATGGCCTGCGCCGCTTCGGTCAGCCCTTTATCAACTTCTCGCAGGCTGACTTCCGCAATACGGGCAAAAAACGGGGTGGCCGCCAGGGTGAGCGGTACGATGGCTGCCCAGACGCCATAGGTGGTTCCCACAATCCAGCGGGTAAAGGGAATTAACGCCACCATCAGGATCAGAAATGGAATTGAGCGAAAGAGGTTGACGACCCAGCCCAGCACCCGATTGAGTAGCGGACTGGGGAAAAGATCGCCGCGTCCGCTGACCACCAGAATGACCGCCATCGGTAAGCCCAGCGCGAGCGCCAGCGCAGAGGAGACGCCCACCATTAGCAGCGTATCCAGAAAGGCGACCCACAGACGTTCAATAGCCGGTGACATAACCTAATACCTCCAGTCGATCGGCGATATGCGCCAGTTGAGTTGTCACAGATTGCGCCTCATGTTGTGAATCCAGCAGGAGCAGCAACTGGCCGGTAGGTTTGTGGTCAACCCACTCGACAGCGCTGTAGATCAGGGTGATTTCACCCGATATCTGTGCACTCAGCGCACCGATATCGGGTTGTGCACCCTGCCCTGTGTAACGTAACCGCACTAACAGTCGGGCGCGAGGATGCAGCCGCCGCGCATGGAGGCGAGTCGCAACAGACTCCGGCAGAGCCTGGTGGTTGGGGTTAAGCAGCTGGCGCGTCGTCTCATGCTGCGGATCGCTGTAGACCTGCCAGACCGGGCCGCGCTCGATGATCTCACCCTGGTCGATTACCGCCACGTTATGGCAGAGGTCGTGCACTACATCCATCTCATGGGTGATCAGGACAATGGTGATATGACGCTGCTGATTGATTTTTTTCAGCAAAGCCAGAATGGCACGCGTCGTTTCGGGATCCAGCGCGGAGGTGGCTTCATCGCACAGCAGCAGCTCCGGATCGTGGACCAGCGCACGGGCAATACCGACGCGCTGTTTCTGTCCACCGGACAGCTGTGCGGGCCAGGCGTGTTGCCGCGCCTCCAGCCCGACCAGCGCCAGCAGCTCATCCACTTTACGCGCCCGCACGGCAGCAGGCACGCCTGCCACTTTTAGCGGCAGCTCAATATTCTGCCGTACGGTTTTGGCCGACAGCAGATTGAAGTGCTGGAAAATCATGCCCGTGCTGCGCCGCCATTCGACCAGTTGCCGCGCGTTAAGCGCGCTGATGTCGGTGCCGTCAATAACAATGCGTCCGGCCGTGGGATCTTCCAGACGATTGAGGCAGCGGATGAGCGTCGATTTCCCCGCGCCGCTGCGGCCGATGATGCCGAAAATCTCACCACGCTGGATGTCCAGATTAATATTATGCAGCGCATCCAACTGCTGACCAGGATAGCGTTTACTCAGCGCTTCAATGGTGACATGGGAAGCGCCGCTGGCGGTGTCATAGGGCAACGTCCTCGCGTCCGGAATGACCAGGCTGACCATGATTACTGGCTCCAGCCTGGCTGGTAGAGCTTGCCATAGAAGTTGTCGAGACTGGCGCGTACCACCGGCGAGTGCTGATAGATATCAACAAACTTTGCCAGTCGCGGATCATCCTGATGGCCCTGACGGATTACAAACTGAATCACATATTCCGGGTGCTCCAGCCCGTCGAACAGCAGCGCCTTATTGGGATCAATCGTCTTTGCCAGACGCAGATAGTGTGGGTAGCCCTGCGCTAAGTCGACCTCTTCCAATGACCGTGAGAGCTGTACCGCTTCGACTTCGATGATTTTCAGCTTTTTAGGGTTGCTGACGATGTCATCAACGGTTGCTTTCAGTCCCACACCCGGTTTCAGCGTAATCAGCCCCGCCTTCTGCAGCAGCAATAATCCGCGTGCACCATTAATCGGATCGTTGGCGATAGCTACGGTGCCGCCTTCGGGAACCTGAGCAATCGCGCTGTGTTTTTTGGAATAAAGACCAATGTTATTAATGATGGCCGGCGCATAAGCGACCAGGTGGAAGCCGCCGGACTGATTAGCATTCTCCAGAAAAGGCTTATGCTGGAACAGATTGACGTCGATATCGCCATTCTCCACGCTGACGTTAGGTGCGGTCCAGTCGGTAAATTCGACCAGTTCAACAGCCAGTCCCTGCTTCTTTGCTTCAGCGACGGCGGTTTCCAGCGGCGGGGCAAACGCGGCGGTGGTGCCCACTTTAAGCGGGCCGGAATAGTTCGCTGCGGTCGCAGCGGCACTGAGGGTCAGCAGCAGGCCGCCCAGTGCGGCGCGTAGTGTTTTTGAGCGTGTCATGGTGATTCCTTGAGGTTAAATAAATCAATATGGTCAGGTGGAATGACGCCAGCGTGCCGCCGGGTGACGATCGGGCAGGCGATCCTGCTGAAAAATTTTGTGGCGCAGTGAACCGGGCTGGTAAGCCGTTTTATAGCGCCCGCGCTGCTGAAGTTCAGGCACGACTAAATCGATAAAGTCGCGATAACTCTGCGGGTTCAGAATGCGGGTCAGGTTAAAGCCGTCAATGTCGCCCTCATCCATCCAGTGCAGCAGTGCGTCCGCGACCTGCGCGGGACTACCGATTATGAGTGGATAGCGACTGCCCATCGCATGCTGCTCCAGCAGGCGGCGACGGGTCCAGCCGCTGTAGGCTTTACTGACCGATTCGATAGCCCGGGTCTCACCGCTGACAATGGGTTCGTCGAGCTCATAGGCAGCCAGATCGAGACCAATGGAACTGGAGAAATGGGCAATCCCCGCTTCCGGGCTGGCATATTCAAGATAACTGCGGTGTTTTTCCTGTGCTTCACGCTCTGTCGGTGCAACGATTACGCCGACTCCCATAAAGATGCGCAGATCATCTGCACGTCGGCCTGCCTCCACCGCTGCCTGCCGCAGCCGCTGAGTCTGCTGGCGCATCGCTGCGGGTGTCGCTGCGTTAACAAAAGTGCATTCGGCATGACGCGCAGCAAACTGAATCCCGCGTGCAGAGGTGCCGGCCTGAAACAGTAACGGCGTACGCTGAGGTGACGGGCTACTGAGGTGATAGCCTTCAACCTGATAAAATTCACCCTGATGCCTGACCGGGTGAATTTTCGTAGCGTCTGCGTAGAGACGATTTGGACGATCGACAACCAGCGCATCATCCTGCCAGCTTCCTTCCCACAACTGATAACTGACATCAAGAAACTCATCAGCCTGTGCATAGCGCTGATCGTGTGCCAGCAGCTGTCTGTTTCCCATGGCACGGGCGGCACTGTCCAGGTAGCCGGTAACGATGTTCCAGCCTATCCGTCCCTGAGTGAGATGGTCGAGTGTTGAAAGGCGGCGGGCAAAAGGAAAGGGTGCTTCATAACTGAGATTAGCGGTGACGGCAAAGCCAAGATGCTGTGTAACGCCCGCCATAGCCGAAACCAGCATCAGCGGATCGTTGACCGGTAGCTGAATTGACTCGCGTGCCGTTAGCGTAATGCCCTGCTGATAAACGTCATAAACGCCCAGAATATCCGCAATAAAGAGTCCGTCGAACAGCCCGTGTTCAAGCAGGCGCGCCAGATCTGTCCAGTAGCTCAACGTATTGAAGTCGGTTGAACGATCTTCCGGGTGCGTCCACATGCCGTGATGAATATGGCCGACACAATTCATGTTAAACGCGTTGAGCAGAACCTGTTTCTGAGTCATAGCGTGCCCCGGCGCGGTGGCAGTACGCCATTGAGCAGGTAATTCCCTATCGCGGGATATTTCCAGCGTACCGGATCATGCAAAGTATGGGTACGTGCGTTGCGCCAGTGGCGATCCAGATTATATTCGCGCAGGCTGGACCGTGTGCCGCCCAGTTCAAACAGCAGGTTAGAGGCCTCAAGAGAGACTTCGGTGGTCCAGGCGCGCGCTTTGGCTACTTCCACAGATGCCAGCGCCACCGTTGCGGCACCGGCCTGCTGCTGCGCGACATCGACTGCTGCACCCGCCTCCGCTAACAGCGCCTCGCCTGCACGCAGTCGTGCCGCCAGCCGACCGGTGCGGTCGAGCGTTAAGGGATCGTCAGTAGCGCGCGTCACGCCGCTGTCTGGCCAGGGCCGGGCGCGCTGACGCAGAAAATCGAGCATGTCATTAAAGGCGGCCTGCGCAATTCCCTGGTCAATAGCGGCGTGCATGATTTGCGCAAAAGGGCCAACAGCCGTTGGCCGCTCAAACGCTGTCTGAAAGGGCACCACATCTTCCGCATCCACCGTGACATTTTCGAAGAGGACGCTGCCGCTGCCGGTGGTGCGCTGACCAAACCCACTCCAGTCATCAATGACCGTGACCCCCGTCTGATGACGTGGCACAAATACCAGTTGCTCTTTGTCCTCTTCATCGCGCGCAGCCGTAGGGATGCGATCGGCAAACAGCGCACCGGTGGCGTAAAATTTAGTGCCATTGAGAACATCACCCCGGATCTGTGTGGTGCGATGATGTGCGGCACGGGAGGAGAACTCTGCCAGCGCATTGCCCAGATGCACCCCTGCCCGCACTTCCTGATACAACCGTTGTTTTTGTGATTCACTGCCGTTGACGCGTAGTACTTCCAGCGCGTAGTAGTGATTTTGCGGAACCTGACCAATTGCTGCATCAGCCTCGCTGATCAGCGTGATGACTGATGCGAGTGTGGCGGTCGAAACGGCAATGCCTCCATACGCCTGCGGCACGGTAATCGCCCCTAATCCTGATTGAAACAGTGTCTGCAGAGGAGCATAGGGAAGCTCACGGTCACGATCTCGCGTTGCGGCGCCCTCACGGAACTGCTGCGCCAGTTGCGCGGCCACTTCCAGCGCATGTTGCTCGCTGCGAATAGTTGTAGCGGGCTGTTTCGGCTCAACCTGACTCATTCTTTCTCCTTAAATCCATGCATGACGCGCGGGGTAAATCGCATTGAGGTAGTAATTGCCGATAGCGTGCGTTTTCCAGCGAACCGGATCGTGCAGCGTATGAGTGCGCGCATTGCGCCAGTGGCGATCCAGCCCATGTTGCAGGAGCGTGGCCCGACTTCCGCCCCACTCCAGCAGTTTTTCACTGGCCCGCAGCGCAATGTCGGTGGTCAGCACTTTTGCTTCCGCCACGGCGATAGAGGCGGCAGCGCTGTTTTCAGCCGTCAGCGCCTGCGGATCGAGGGCATCAAGCACTTTCGCCGCGCGGTTCAGCAGCGCATTTGCGGCGCTCAGTTCGGTACTGATGCGGCCAATGTCAGCCAGGATATAGGGATCATCAGCGTTGCGCCCTACGCCTGCGTCCACCCAGGGGCGTGAACTGCTGCGGACAAACGCCAGCGCATCGTCCAGCGCGCCCTGGGCGATACCGGCATCAATCGCCGCCTGAATCAGTTGCGATACCGCACCGCGCAGGGTCGGTTTTTCTGCGGGTAGCAAGGGGATAAGCAATGCAGGATCCACTGCAGCCCGATCAAGCCTTACCGTGCCGCTGGCCGTAGTACGCTGACCCATGCCTGACCAGTCATCAATAATCTCTACGCCGTCGGCGGGCAGCGGGATAAAAGCCATCACTGGCTCGTTATCATCCTGAAGCGCGGTCGTCACCAGAATGTCCGCAAACAGCGCCCCGGTTGAATAGAATTTCTCGCCGCTTAAACGTCGCTGCTCTCCTTCACTGACCAGACGCGCCTGAATGTCCCGCGTATGGCGGGTGTTCTTTTCGGGGCCTCCATTGCCGAGCCGCTTGCCGCTAACCACCGCCTGCAATAGCATTTCCTGCTGAGCCCGATCGCCCTCGCCGAGAATGAACTGAATCAGACCAAAATGATTCTGCGGGATCTGCCCCAGAGAAGGATCGCTGGCAGAAATAATGCGGAACACGTCCGCCACGGTCTGATAATTCAGGCCGCCACCGCCAAAGCTGCGCGGCACGCTGATACTGCCGAGTCCGAGCCGGGTAAACTGATCGAGAAGTTCACGAGGATAGAGCCGTTGCTGATCCCGCTCGATTGCGCCAGGTTTCGCCTGTTCAGCCAGAGAACATGCAACCTGAATAGCCTGTTCACGGGTTGTGATGATGGCTGCCTGACAGATGTCGGGTGTGGGTGAGATAAGATTCATGGCGCTTCCGGTAAATAGAGGGGCGTCAAAAGCAGACGGGCTGATATTGCACGCGTCACATTTATTAACATACTGAAAGGGATAATAATCAGTTGGTCAGAACGAAGTAAATAGCGGGGGTTATTACAATATTCGCAAAGCTAATTCGTAATACAGCTTTGCCTTTTTCAGTGATATCTGACTGGTACTAAAGAGGTAAAAGATGAGGGTTATTTTTAGAGTGAAAATCAGCCCCTGTCATATTCAGAGGCTGATTTTAAAATGAGATATTAATGCTGGAGGATTACTGGCTTACTGACTCTGGCATGGCTGAAGAGTGATGCGTTGAGATTTTCCAGCCTTTACCATCCCAGACATAAGTAAAGGTATAACGCGCGGTAACCTGAGTTTTATCTTTGAATGTAAAGGTATAAACGCCGGTATCGATCGCTTTATTACACCCAATCCGGATGGTGCGTGAATCGATTTTACCGCTTGGGCCTTTCTGCAGGAAGTCTTTGAAATAATCAATACGTTCCTGATCGGTCAGGCGTACCTGGTTTGAAATGGTTGGCAGCAGAACGGCATCGCTGGCATAGAGTTGTGAGACTTTTGTGGCGTCACCCGTTGCCAGAGTCTCATTCCAGGTATTGAACAGGCTCGCGACATCCTGCTCAGAGGTTTTAACGCAGCTTGCCGGTTCCTGTGCCATTGAAATAGCCGGAACGGTCGCCAGGCCTAAAAGGCACAGTGATAATAAAGTCTTTTTCATGAAAATAGTCCTTAACTTTTCCCTTGGATGATATCGGCGATTTTGAGTCATCTAAAACGCCGTTATGAAATGCAATAATCAACGGTGACGTGGTGATTCTTTTTGGCCATAAATGAGTCTGCAAAGAAATATCATTCTCAATTAAGTAAATAATATGACTGATGATTCCAGCACCGTGTTTGATATGCAGGAGTACAGAATATCTGATGTAAATTTCCATCCGGTATTTAAATCTCCAAAAAGTCACCATTTAGATTTTTGTTCTGCCTGGTGAGGCTAATAATTATTTCTGTAGCGTAAATAGCAGATGGTGTTTTAATAACTCTGAAACGTGTGAAACGATATAACGCTCAACGGGTTGTTATTTGAACATCCCACCTGGTACGTAATTATTGAGTAAACAGAATCATTAAACGCCATTTCTTTATCAGCATGAGTCTTTTTTGAGGCGGCAACCATAAAGGACTTCAGGCGAACGGTGTCCCTGCCCTGACCGACTCTGCCGTGGGCCCGACCGGTTGACTGAGAGGAATGTTATAACTTCGTATAATTGTTCTTATACGAAGTCATGACAGGACGAGGCAGCTGGGTTAAGATTGACACCAAAAAGTCGGCAATGAAAAATGACAACGCTACGTAAATTCTGCGCGGTTATCCCCCTGCTGCATTCCCAGAATTCACGTAGCGCGATCAAGGCTGTTTTTGGTTGATAAGTGAGCAATTATGAGCGAAGTAATGCCGTTGACCAGTCTGACGGTAAACCGGAACAGCGATATTGCTGAGCAACTCAGGCAGTTCGTCCAGGATAAAGAGGCTTTCTCACCGAATACCTGGCGACAGCTGTTGAGCGTCATGCGAATCTGCAGTCGCTGGTCGGAAGATAACCAGCGTAGTTTCCTGCCGATGAGCGCCGATGATTTGCGCGACTATCTCTCTTATCTGGCAGACAGCGGCCGGGCCTCCTCAACCGTTACGTCACATGCGGCGTTAATCTCAATGTTACACCGTAACGCCGGATTGCCAGTGCCCAATGTCTCTCCACTGGTATTTCGTACCATGAAGAAGATAAACCGCGTGGCCGTGATGAATGGTGAGCGGGCCGGACAGGCCGTTCCCTTCAGGCTCACTGACCTGCTGGTGCTGGATGGGCAATGGTCAGGTTCTGATAACCTGCAGATGCTGCGCGATTTGGCTTTTCTGCATGTCGCCTATGCCACGCTGCTCCGTATCAGTGAATTGTCACGGCTGCGGGTCCGTGACGTAATGCGCGCCGGTGATGGCCGCATCATTCTGGATGTGGCCTGGACAAAAACGATTGTGCAGACCGGCGGATTGATCAAGGCGCTCAGCGCCCGTTCAACTCAGCGACTGGAAGAGTGGATCACAGCGGCCGGGGTATCCAGCCAGCCTGATGCCTATTTGTTTAGTGCCGTGCACCGCTCCGGCCGGGCACTTATTTCCGAAAAGCCGATGAGCACACGGGCTCTTGAGCAGATCTTTAATCGTGCATGGATTAGCGCTGGAAAATCCGGTGCAGTGAAGGCCAATAAAAATCGCTATACCGGCTGGAGTGGCCACAGTGCCAGGGTCGGAGCGGCACAGGATATGGCCGATAAAGGTTATCCGATTGCCCGTATCATGCAGGAAGGAACCTGGAAAAAGCCGGAGACCCTGATGCGCTATATTCGTCATGTCGATGCCCACAAAGGCGCCATGGTGGAATTTATGGAGCAACACGCCGATCCCGATTTTCCCGGCTAACGACTTCATTTAACGCGTACCAAAGGTGTTTCCAGGTGGAAGTTATCCACAGAAAAAGTGGACAGCCTGTGTGTAAGCCGGTACGAACTCTGTGTGTGACGTGCACGGCGTGGGGTCATCCCACTGATTTGATTGATGTCTTATCACTGCCCTGCAGCCTGCGCTGTTTATCAGGTCGATCTTCACCTGTTAATCCCACGCTGGAATTCCCCCGTCTCAGCCGAAAGCCTGTATGAGACAGGGGATCCTTTTTACTGCGCGTAGCCTTTCTGTTTATCGCATCCGCCATGACAGCCGTGACAACCCCCCTTTTCCTCCCGGAGCATGACCGGTATTGACTGCACCCGGCTTCCGGCTTTACGCAATGCCAGCAGGATGAATCCGTTCAGCACCAGCACGCTTATCAGGCAGGTCGCACTGAATGCAGGATGTTCGGCAAATGTGACGGTCTGGTAGAACAGCGTGGCCGTGGTGTAGGCGATGTTCAGTCCCCAGAAGAATGAGAACATCATCCATTTTTTACCGGCTTCACGCGCAATAGCGCCCATGACAGAGACGCAGGGAACGTAGAGCAGGACAAAGATTAAGTAACTGTAGGCGGCAAAACCGCTGCCAAATTTGGCTGACATCACGCCCATTGAGCCGGTCGCCATCTCCCCATCGCCTTTGCTGGCTTCAATCGGATTGGCCAGCGCATCAATTCTGAACGCGGCAGTTAACCCTGCCCAGGTCTCTGTCAGCGCCTCTTTCAGCTCAGATGCCAGGCTAAAAGAGTGTGGGTCAAATGAATGGCTCTGGATAGCCTCTGTGGTGTAAAGGCTGTTAAGCGTGCCGACCACAACCTCTTTCGCCATGATGCCGCTCACCAGCCCCACGGTAGCCTGCCAGTTATCCTGCGTGACACCAATCGGCAACAGCACGGGCGTGATCGCTTTGCTGGTCGCCGCCAGTGCAGAATGGTTAATGTCATCCACCAGTTGGCCATTAAAGGCAAAACTGCTTAGTACGCCAATCAGCATGCTGACGAGGATGATCACCTGTCCGGCCCTTATCACAAACATTTTCAGCCGCTGCCAGGTCTGCAACAGCAGGCTTTTAAAATGAGGCCGGTGATAAACCGGCAACTCCATGATAAACGGTGAGACTTCTCCTCCCAGCAGGGTATGTTTGAGCACCAGCCCGGTAGCGATCGCCACCACAATGCCCAGCAGATAAAGTGAGAAAACCAGGCTGGAGCTGTGGGCGTTGAAGAATGCCGCGGCGAAAACCGCAAAGATGGCCAGCCGCGCACCACATGACATGAAAGGCGCAATCAAAACTGTCAGCAGCCGCTCACGCGGTGTGTCCAGCGTCCGGGTCCCCATGACCGACGGCACATTACAGCCAAAACCCACGATCAGGGGCACAAAGGATTTTCCCGGCAGGCCCAGCGACTGCATCAGCCGATCCATCACAAAAGCCGCGCGCGCCATATAGCCGGAATCCTCAAGGAAGGAGAGGAAAAGGAACATCAGGCCAATCTGCGGAATGATCGGCAGCACGGTATTGATACCCGCGCCGAGCCCCTGTGCCAGGAAAATAGTCAGCCAGTCCGGGAAGTGACAGACATAGCCGAGCCACTGCGCGCCATGAATGAATATCGCCACAGAACTGCTATCGAACAGCGGCTGCAGCGCGGCACCGATGTTGATAGAAAATACAAACATCACATACATCACTGCCAGGAAAATCGGAATGCCCAGCCAGCGGTTCAGGACAATTTTATCGATCTGGCTGGTCAGCCCGGCGGGCACTGCCTGATGAATGTTACTGACAGTCGTGCAAATCGCGTTGATGGCGCGATAGCGGTAATCGGCAATCTGAACGCCGGTATCACTTCCCGCCAGCTGCATAATCTCAGGTAAATGCGGAAGCAGTTCCGGGCACAGTGCCTGACTGTTGATATCTCCTTCCAGCAGCTGCAATGCCAGCCAGTAACGTTTTTGCGCGGCGATATCGGCGGGCATCTTATCACTGAGCTGCTCAATCGCCTGTTCAATGGCACCGGGATAACTCACCCGTTCCGGTGCGCGGTAGACATGAGGCTGGTCGATCATCGCTTTGAGCTGGGCGATGCCGTCACCTCGGGTTGAGGTCAGTGATACGACAGGACATCCCAGGCGCGCTGATAGCGCTGCGACATCAATAGTGATGTTATGGCTGGCGGCAATATCCTGCATGTTCAGGGCAACGATGCAGGGTACGCCGAGCTCCAGAAGCTGAAGGGTCAGGAACAGGTTACTTTCCAGACGGGAGGCATCAACGACGTTAATCACCACATCGGCGTGATCCTGAAAGAGATACTGGCAGGCGATGCTCTCATCGATGGAGCTTTCAGCGGAGAGCGTCGTGAGCGAACGTGTTCCGGGCAGATCGATGAGCCGGACATCTGACTGCGCGGTGAAAAATTGCCCCTCTTTACGTTCAACCGTGACGCCTGCCCAGTTACCGACCCGCTGACGTGCCCCGGTGAGTTGATTAAACAGCGTGGTTTTGCCGGTGTTGGGATTACCAATCAGCCCGATGGTTAACGTTTTCATCAGACGATTTCCTCCAGGATAATATCGGCCAGGTCACGCTGTCTCACTGCCAGGCTGACCCGACGGGTGCGTATCTGCACCGGATCGCCCATGGGCGCGACGCGAATCACCTCGACAACGGCGCCGGGTAACATGCCCATCGTCAGGAGTTTTTGCCGCCATGCGGAATTTACGGATGGCTGATAGCCCAGTATCCGGTAGGTGCTGCCGATGTTAATTGCCATAGCACGCTCTGCCTTTAAATAAGATGACATGATTTTACAAATGATAAGCGTTTCGGTTTTTGATCTGACATCGGGCAGGTGGTGAATTAACGCTGTCTTATTAAACTGCCGCTAAACAGGCAGTAAAACGGGAGGATTCAGAGTCCGGGGCGGTTTAATGAGAGGGCTGCAGCCGCATCGGTCTATCGTCGTCGGGGGATGAAAGAAGTTATGCCGGAGACAACACATCTCCGGCATCACGGGGCTACCTGATTGTTAGCGAAAAGGGGATGTATTGGCCTTATCGCTGCATAATCACCACGTCAGAAGTGATAATTCATGCCTGCGACTCCGCTGTAGTCGGTACGGAAAGTGCCGCCAAAGCTGCTTCTGGCTTTCACCTCCAGCGACCAGTTATCTGCGATCTTACCTTCGGCTCCCACATGCACGCGGTAGCGGTTATCAGATAACGCACCGAATTCACGGCGGGAGTGGCTGTCTGCGAGCGTCAGGCTGGAACCTGCTTTGCCCGGCGAATACTGATACCCGATGCCCGCTTTAACCATCAAATCCGGATTACTGCTCCACAGGCCGCGTTTTTTGACTTCCACGCCTGCGGTAGCAAAGTAAGGCGCGCCCGAACTGAGCTCAACCTGCGCACTGTCGCTCTTCAGTCCGAAGCCAGACAGATAGCCACTACTCAATCCAGCGTAAGGCGAGATAAACAGCGAACCGCGATCGGCAGTAAACTGATAGCCGGTTTTGATACTGCCAGCCAGAATATGACTGCTGGCTTTACCGTGCTGAATGCCCAGCACCGGATCAAACGTCAGATCCTGATTGAGGTGCATATAACGGGCGGCAGTATCAACAAACCAGCCTGCCGGAGAGGACCATGAGTAGTCCACGCCCACGCTTGCCAGGTGGTGAGTCCCCTGCCCATTGCCTTTGGTGGTTCCCTGGGTGTAGCCGGCATTAAAGCCAAACATCTGCGGCCCCTGCACGGTATCCCAGCCAAGATTCAGCGTTTGCTGGTTCACTCTGAACCCTTCAAAGCTTCCGCTGTTTTGCTCAATCGAGACCCAGTCGCCACTTTTTTCCGGAGAATTACGCAGCAGTGAGGCGCGGCCGTGCAGCTGGCTCACTGCTTCGCTGAAGAGATACTGACGCGAGGCCAGCAGCGCGCGCGTGTCACGAATCAACGGTTTGTTATCCCTGATGGTGAACCAGCCTGAAGCATTGTCATGGGCTGGATCTGCGGGTGTTTCTGTTTCAACTACTGGCGTAGCGACTTCTGCTGGAGTTTCAGGCCCGGCTGGGGTTGAAGGTTCAGACGCTGTTTCTGTGTCAGCCGGCGTTTCAGGAACGACAGGTTCCTCGGGTTCAGTCGGGGTATCCCTATCTGCAGGGGCATCCGGCGTCGCAGGCACGTCAGGGTCAGACGGTGATTCAGGCTCGGCTGGCATAACCGGATCCACCGGCGTTGAGGGTTCAGCGGGTACGTCCGGCACCGGCTCGGCGTTATGTGCCAGTACCCATTGCACGCGGCCCGCTGTTTCAATCACCTGATAATCCGGGGTATAGAGGCTGAAGCCACGGGCAACCATCGGCACGGTAAAGTAGTCATGTGCCGTGCCGGCAGGCGCATCGAGCAGCACAATGTCATTCAGCAGTTGTACTGATTTATCAGCATTTGTCAGTACGCTGATATCCAGCGTGTTATTGCTACCCGTGGCTGAGTGTTTGATCGTCACGTTGTCTCCCTGTTCACTCGCAGGAGAGGCCGCCAGGCTGATGCTCAGGCCGGTGGCATCCAGAGATTCGAGTGTGAGCTGTGAGGGTGTCCAGGCCGTTCCCTCTGCGGCCAGCATGGAGATCGCTGAACCTGGCAGGGCTTTTAAACTGCCAGGGTTACTGTTCCCGGTGAGCTGCCAGTACGCACCAGAATCCATCGTCATGGTGCTGGTTGCTGTACTCTGGATTGCACCCTCGTAATTCACTTTACCCAGATAGAGGCTGGCATCCTCGCCCAGCGTAATATTGCCGGAGACGGTGCTGGCAGCCAGTGCGGCTAGCTCAGTTGCCGTTCGCACAGGCTGGCTGCATTGCGTGTTATCCGTATTCATCACCGAATAGCAGCGCCACATTCTGTTCGCCTCAGAAGCGCTGGTGTTATAGCCGAGCATGACGCGGGATGAGTCATCCGCGAGAATATCTGCTTTGACCTGCGCATATTCGCCAACCTGCAGAGTACTGCCTTTACTGACCGCTATCTGGCGGGCACTGAACTGCGCCGTCGCCCATTCATCATCAATGACCAGACCGCCAGCATGACTCACAGGCTGGCCTGAGAGCAGTGCGGTTCCCTGTAATACATTCAGGTCTCCTTTGAGATCCATGCCGCCGGTTAATGCTGTCATGGCGCCAGAGCCCGGCGCATCGACGTTGACGTTGAGTATCCCATCGCTGGCACTGTCGCCCAGGAAGCCGCGAAACACACTCTGATTGAGCTGGGACAGACGATAATCGATTGCGGCACTGGCATCGGTTCCTAAATAGCGCCAGGTGGCGGTGCTGCTTTTATCGGTCGGGAAATAGCCGTAGGAAGACTGGTTAAGCTGGAAATATTCCGTGTCGTGAGTGTAGGGATTAGCATATTGATAAATCGATCCGATGGTCCCTTTTAGCTTACTTCCATTATATTTCTGCAGGGGAACCTCTGCGCGGTCGGAACCGATCAGGTTCAGCGTGGCGGCCTGATTGAGGTTGTGATTCAACAGCGTGGCGCCGTTGTCAGTATGGTTAATGCGTTTGAATGAAAGGCTGTTGCCGTTAAGGTCGAGTTTACCGCCACGGTACCCAAAAAAGAGGTTATCTGTGGCGACCTGTCCGGCATCGTTCAGGATGACCGTCGGGCGGCCACTCACTAATGTCACGGAAGAAAACGCCTGCTTTTTGCCATCCGCATCCGCCTGCTGATTCAGGATTACCGTGCCGTCACCCGTATTCAGGCTGCCGCCATTGATTCCACTGGCGTTGATATGGAGCGTGCCCGCGCCGATTTTATGCAGCGCATCACCGGCCAGTCCGTTAACCTGCCACTGCACGGTTTTACCGGCATCGACCTCGATACCGCCGCCTACCCAGGTGCTGTTCGTGTCGGTGGCAGATTTCACCAGGTAATCACTGGAGAATTGCAGCTTACCTGCCCCCAGATTAACTGACTGGTCCAGCACCAGCGTGCCGCCATCACCTTTAAAGCGCAGGTCTTTAGAAGCATTGAGTGCTGAGTCAGTGGCATCATCGGGTAACGCGGTATCAACGCCGTGCCAGGCCCAGCTATTCATTCCCTGTGTGATAGTGCCCATGCGCCAGTGCATTACACCCTCTACACGACTATCGGTAACATCGGGATCGGTATTCCCGGCTATCAATTGCTGAATGAATGAATCCTGAATGAAGTGGGCATAGGTTTTAAGGCCGTAATCAACCGTGCCATAAATCCCGTACGTCACGCCGGCCAGTTTCCACTGTTTTTCAACGTTGTCATAAACAAAAACCGGACTGCCGCTATCCCCGCCCAGACCGGCTATATCGAACGGTTGAACACGTTCATCACCAGGTGAGTAAAATGTCCAGATCAATGCAGTATAGGGGGCGTAAAAATAGGGATCAACGAAGGTGCCACCCGTTTTAAACTTGTACGCACTGGCAACCCATTCAGTCTCCTGCGTTTTCGCATTGACTCTATTTTGCAGGCCGGTGCCGACCCGGGCATATTGGGTGTAACGACCGGTATTCTTTAGCTCGGCGTCAGTAACGTAAGGAATCGCCGCGGTGTCAGTGACGACTTTGTTCAGACGTGGCGCATGAAAATCAGGATCCGTCATATCATTACGGTTGATCAGGCGATAGGTGGAGCTGTATTTAGCGTTATTACCAAACGTAACGGATTTGTAGCCACCGTTATGCCTGACGCCAGCGACATACGAGGGCGATATGAGCGTGGCATAGCCCAGCGTAGCCGCAGCACTGAAGTCAGGGATGGGATAATTCAGCGTGCCTGCCAGCGTGCCACTCACGGTATAGACATTAATGTTGTTAGCGCCAACAGAGTATTTACCCAAGTTTTCGCCAAAATCACGATAATCCTGCAATGAAACATCTTCTCTCATTAACCCTGCATGCGAGGCCAGACAGAACGAAAAGGTGCAACAAAAAAAGGCGGTTTTCTTTAACACGAAATCTCCCTAACTATAATAATTATTCTGTTCTGAAGTCTGAATCGGGGTAGATATAAAACTGACCCGAACGAATGAGTTTTCTCCTGAGTCATCCGGCAATGAAAGATGCCTGATCCGATATGATCAATAAGTTGTGCAGCCACTATGCTTTAACAAGGCGATAATAAAAGTTTTCATATGAGGATTTATAAAGCGTTGTACTTATCTTATTCACAACTAAACCGAACCCGAAATAACGCATTATCGCGCGCAATGGCATCTGACTTAATTCATCATGCTGTAAAATGAATTATTTATTATTCCATATTTGTTTAGTCAGGGTTGATTTTAGCGGGCAACGTTAAATGCATACCAGAGAAAAGTGCCTGCAAGAGGATAAGATATAAGGTCAAATGATACTGATCCTCCCGTAACAGACACTTCAGGATTATCTGCCGTGCTAATAGATACCTGAATGACGCTGCGCGTGTCTGATTCAGAAGGTGTAACGGACTGAATAAAGGAAATGGGCTTTATCAAATTTGAGTAAAATTATGTGAGGATAAATGCAGATGACATTTAAGAACAAAATCAGGATTCGCACATGTGCATCTGGTTTTCAGTCCGCATGCGATATCTGTATTTACTGTGGGAGTGATGAATCGCATTAACCTCATCCAGCATTTCTCCATCCTGAATGCGCACTACATCGCCTGTGTGGCAACTAAAGAGGGTGTCTGATAGCGTATAAGTTCATTACATCATTAGTTACATCATTCAATTATGCTTAAACAACAATTACGGCCCTTCGGGCCGTGCGGGGCGGCTTGTCAAAAGGCACTCGGAGTTTCAGAACGGCTCCGGATGGGTTTCGTCAGAAAATGCAGAGTGTTGCATCTTCTCCCTGTCATTGAATGAGCAGTTAAAGGGTGTTGTAACTAACTCATCTTACTGTTCTCTATAAAATCGACAGAGACAGGCTCTGATAAGCGCTACCCTGCCCCCGCGAACGCTACCGACATTGCTGTGTTGCAATAAGCATTTAAGAAACCCTGTAAATACTCTGTCAGATATCACCCCTGCCAGAAGTCAGCTTAATTAACTGGCGCAAAGAAAAGCAGTGACCTGGTTTCAGATCACTGCCGCATAATTAACCTGTAATAATCACTTCAGAACTCGAACCGATTTCACATCGATTTCGACACTATTCCAGTCTTTATCAACTTCACCTTCGAGGCGGACTTTATCACCCGGCGAAATTGATTGTCCCATCCAGCGCTTATCGTCGATATCCACATAAATAGTCCCGGTTGCATCTTTGAACTCGTAAAGCTCATGTCCAACCTGCCTGATAATATTACCGTCCAGAACAACCCATGCGTCATCACGCAGCGTTTTAACTTGTGCGACAGAGGCGACACCTGATGCCGGACCTTTAAATCCTCCCGCAGATGGCCCCTGCACGTCCGAATCAATAAAGCCTTCGTGTGCAAAAACACCCAGGCTCGCACCGGCGAGCAGCACGGCTAAAAGAATTTGCTTCATATTTTTATCTCCGTTTAAATTCCTGGCTAACTTACCGCGGAGATCTTAACGGGATCTTAATAAAAAAATGTGGCCAGAAATATTATTTCTTTTTCACAAGGAAGCAATAATATTTAAATACGCCATCATATTACTGAAATATTTAAACACCTTCTCTTCAGTTCACCTACAAAGGAATAACAACTCCCATACTGAATCTCATAAAAACAATGCTGGTTGTTATTTGACATCTTAATTACACATATCTGAGCATGAATAACTAAAGAAAATTGCCGTTGCAACGCTACTCTCTTTCGGCATAGATATACCCGGCATTACTTAATCTCCATTACCCACCTTGAAAGATGCTGAAGGACTTACAACCACCCGGACGGGTGGTTTTTTTTATGATTATCGTTAATCTCTCAGGGAAAGCCTGCACTCCGGTACAAAGGCGTTATCTGAAGAAGAGGCCTGCCAGCCTGGACGGTCCGGATTAAGGAAAGTTTTACTCCCATCAGCAGAAACGTGAGCCGATAACCCGCAGCCGGCTCTGGTGGTCCCGGCCTTATGTCACGTTATTGATCATCATTACGGCTTGCGGAACGCTGACGCCGGCATCGCTCTGAACAATACAAAACCTCATCCCAGCACTTTTCCCACTTTTTTCGCCATGACATCGGTTTGTTACAGGTTTTGCAGTAACGAACGGGTAAGGACTTTTTGTTGCCTTTAAACACTTCAGCCCCCTGTGCGAGCTATTTTCGTACTGACGTTAGTGCATCTGTCGTTTCAGTGTAGCTTATGCCGGTCACTCGTCTCCGGAGAGGTCCACCCGACCAACGCAATCAGCCATTCAATGCAGTCAGCACAGTTAAACCTGCGATGCTTTATACATCGCGGTGTATTATTCGCACGACGTTGCCCTCTATAACCTTACTATTACCAGGGTGGCTAAGTTGCCTCGGTAAAAAGCGACTGAATAAGGGCATCAGGCACAATACAGCGCCATCTGAACGCAGATTAATGCGGCCCGATTAATTGATAACCTCCTCAACTGCATGCTCAGAAGAAAAAGGGATGACGTTAACCTGCAAGTCACAGTACTTAAAGCGGATGAGTGGCGAGTGCTGAACCCTGCACCAGGTTGCATTAGAGGGCAGTGTTTGATGCAACGCATGCAATAATGCCGGAAGAAAATATCTTGCAAAGTTGCATTGAGGATCGGTTAACGGCTTATTAAACCCGGACTGACGCAGAACCAGACGTAATTATTACCGTAAATAACCACTTTAATGTCATGAGCAGGTACATACGACGTCGCTTAAGTTGTAGCCAACTATTTGAGAATGTTGCAGCGTTAAAAAAGATTTAAACCAACCGGCAGACAATAGCCTGCGCCGTTTTTACCGCATCTTTCAGTGACCGGCCAGGCGAAGCGGCATTTTCAAAGTTCATTATTTTCATGCAGTTAAATAAATCCGTCATGTTCATACCGCCCTGTGTTAATTATGCGTAATTAATGCCTGGACAATCGTCGCATCATAATTACCCGATGAAGGCTCGACATATCCGGTTCCAGCTGCTGGAAGACGAAGCTTCGTTCTTCCCGAAACGTTAAGACCTAAAATTAACGACGTTGTTGAGCGGGCACTTCATCAGGATGAGCCGGATAACCCATAACGTGAGTAAATTATCCGGGGTCTCAGGTGAAGCCTTTTTTTGACATTTCGTGGGTCAGGTGCAAAAAACAGAGTAAATTTACTTTTGTTTAACGACCTGGCGTTAAATAGAGTTTCAACTCTCTCAGAAAGCGATTAATATGTCTGCGTTGAACTATCGGTTCTGTATTTTGATTCTTCGAAGGCAAGCATCTTAAAAAGCAGGTCTGACGAAAAGCATCAGCGTGAACCCGCTCTGTATTTTATTATCTGAACAAGACTATGGTGACTTTGATGAGTGACACTCTCAACAGCTTGAATAATATCCGTACCCTTCGCGCTAACGCTCGCGAGCTTGACCTGTCTGCCCTGGAAGAAATGCTGGAAAAACTGTCAGTTGTAGTCAGTGAGCGTCGTGAAGAAGCTCAGGCTTCTGAAGCCGCTAATCGTGAAAAAGCGGAGAAACTGGCAAAATACCGTGAATTGCTGTTGCAGGAAGGCATCGATCCAAACGAACTGTTAAATGGTATGCCGACTGCGCCAGCAGAGAAGAAAAAACGTGCGCCTCGTCCGGCTAAATATCAGTACACCGACGAAAATGGTGAAGTTAAGCAGTGGACTGGCCAGGGTCGTACCCCATCAGCGATTAAATCTGCCATTGATGCAGGTAAATCGCTGGACGATTTCCTGATTTAATCATTGATGAAACCCGCCTGATCTTATCAGGCGGTTTTTCAACCTCCCTCATCACGCAGCAGCGACTTAGTTACCCGCCGCTATTGATCCTCGCGCTTTGATAATCTGCCTTTCATCCGCAATCCCGTTCAGGCGTTATCCTGACTGAACTTAATCACTGCAAATTAGTTCAATCGCGCTACCAGCATCAGATCTCATTCCAGGCCTTAAGACGTTCTATTTATTCAGCGATTGCGCGTTGCGGGCTGTGATAATTTCTAACCCGATCTGCTGTCCATATGAAAGCTCAAGCGTATTGCCATCAGGATCGGCAAAAAATGCCCAGTAACCCACAGGCGTACCCGATTGCTGGGCGTCACGTCGCAACACGCCTTCAAGCCGTGCAAGCGTCACTTTTTCATCTATCTCTTCGCGGCTGGCACAGGCCACACCGATATGGCCAAACGGACCAAGCGGCGTATCTTCACTGTGATCAGATTGCACAAGCACCAGCGCGAAAGGTCGGGTTAAATCTGACAGCCACGCAACTTTCTGTGCTTCAGGAATGCCAGGTTCACGCTGGTGTATCACCTGCATCCCGGCATAACGCTGATAGAAATCCACGCTCTTATTTAAGTCGCGTACCTGTAAAGCAAGATGAGTAAAACCGGTATCGTTTGACATGGCTGCTCCCTGTTCAGATTGAGCAATCACCATGCCACAGACGTCATTCAGGATTTGATCAGGGATGCTCAGCCGTTACGTTCTTCGCACATTACCTGATTACGCCCTGCCCGCTTCGCACGATACAACGCCTCATCGGCGCGCTCTATCAGCGCCTGTTTGTCCTGTTGTGAGTCAGAAGCAAGCCAGACAGCGCAGCCTGCACTCACTGTGACATGCTTTTGCGGCAGATTAGTCGTGCTGTGCGGAATATCACGCTGGTTAACCGCTGCAATGATAGATTCAGCAAGGCTCAGCGCGGCTGACAGCGGTTGGTCCGGCAATATGATGGCAAACTCTTCACCGCCGTAGCGTGCCGTGAGTTCGTTTTGACGACGTGAGGTATCCTTCAGAACGGTGGCGACTTTTTTCAGGCAGTCATCACCAGCAACATGGCCGTAGGTATCGTTGTAGCGTTTGAAATAATCGATATCGAAAAGAATCAATGAAACCGGCTGGCCGCTGATCGCCGCCTTCTTCAGGCTTTCAGTCAGCATTTGATCAAAATGGCGACGGTTAGCAACGCCTGTCAGCCCGTCGTTGTGTGCCAGATTTTCCAGTGAGCGGTTTGCAGCCGTCAGCTCATCACGTAATCGGGTCAGTTCGCGCTGATAACGCAGCGTGTGCCGGGCCTGACGCAGCAAAAAGGCCCCAAGCAACAGAATGATGGCCAGCAGCACCAGATTCAGAATCAGGTCCTGTATCCAGCTCTTCACCCAGCGATTAAACATTTCATGCTTGTCATAGCCAACGGCAACGACCAGCGGATAGCGCTGCGATCGGACAAAGCCAAAGATACGTTTTTTACCATCCAGCGCCGCGTTCCACTGCCCGCTGCCTTTATCCGCATTAGCCAGTAATTTCAGGAATATCGGGCTCACAGAGAGGTTTTTGCCGATATAGCTATCTGGCATCGGACGGGCGTAAAGCACCGTACTGTCGGCCAGCGTCAGTACCATGACATCGCCCTCATTCAGTTCGTAATAACTGTAGAGACGGCGCAAATAGTCCACTTTGATCGTCGCGAGCAGGACGCCCTGGAAACCGTAATAAGCATCATTAACACGAAGCGTAACCGGAATGATCAGTTCATGAGTAATGCGACTGCGGATCACCGGGCCAACATGTAAACTATTGCGCAGGCTGGAGCGGTGATAATCAAAATATTCACGATCGATATTACTGGCGGGAGGCGGCATTCGGCTCATGGATGTGGCAAGCCACCTGCCGTTTGCATCATAGTAGTACAGGCCCTGAAGTTGCGGCAGACGGCGTTGTAACAGCCGCATGGTATGGCTCAGCGCCTCGCTATCCACACCGGTAGTCGCAATCTGCCTTTCAAGCTCGCGCTGAACTTCCCGTAAAGAAAGCTCGGTTTGCAGAAACGTGTCATCCATCTGGCGCGCCTGCGACAGCGACAGGTTAACTGCCGCATCTTCAGCCTGAGCGACAGTATCGTTCCAGTCTTCGCGCAGCATCCACAGATTCAGGCCAATGACTGCCACAGTGAGCAATACGCCCGACAGCATGATGCTTCTCAGTAGTGGTGACATGTTTGACGCTGGGCCGTCATTTTTCCGACGAAACTTCATGCCTGTCCTTAATGAACGCTGTTGACTGATTTAAGCACAGTTAATCAAAAGCCAATATGCAATTCCTGTAATACCGCTTCGATAGTACCAATCAGTCAATAACCAGCTGATTGCACTTTAACCTTCCTGTTAATCAGTAAAAGCGACACCCTTTATGTATCAATCCCAGTGAATAAAACTGCATAAACACTTCAACTTTCAGGGGGGTAAATGTTACCCTTACCGGCTGAAAAATTTGCATTTTATTGATTGTGTTGAGTATTTGAGGATTTTATGAGTAAGAACCTGAGCAGCCTGAACAATATCCGCACGCTTCGTGCCGCGTCGCGCGACCTGCCGTTGAATGAGCTGGAGGAATTACGCCAGAAATTTGAGACGGTGGTAAACGAACGTCGTGAAGAGGAACGCGCGCGGGAAGCTGAAGCCCGTGAGAAAGCGGAAAAACTGGCGTTCTATCAGGAGCTGCTGCTGGAAGAGGGAATTAACCCTTCAGAGCTCGTCAACAGCGCCTCTGCTGCGGTTGCCGGTAAGAAGAAGCGTGCGAAGCGTCCGGCGAAATACCGTTACAGCGATGAAAATGGCCAGGTTCGCTACTGGACTGGTCAGGGCCGGACCCCTTCGGCCATTAAAACAGCGATTGAAAATGGCCAGTCGCTGGATGATTTCCTGCTCTGATTACGATGATTTCTGCCGGAATACTGACCGCCACATCGCGCCAATATTCCGGCATGCTACGTCATCGGGCGCAGAGCGTTATCCCCATCCTGTCAAATGCTCTCATCTGCCGGCTGCGGGCCGCGAAAGGTCCGGCGCCACTCGCTGGGAGAAACACCAAACCGGGATTTAAAACGCTGCCGGAATGAAACGGGTGAATCAAAGCCTGCCTTGTCTGCCACACCTTCAATACTGATACCGGTTGTTTCCAGTAAAACCTGGCTGCGTTGCAGACGCTCAACCATCAGCCACTCTCCCAATGACATGCCCGTCGCCTTGTTAAAATGACGCGTCAGCGTTCGACGGCTCATGCTGAGCGAACGCGCGAGTGAATCCAGATCCTGTGGCTGATGAAGATTTTCCCGCAGTGAAGCCAGCAACGCGTTGATCTTAACGTCACGCGTGGTTTCAGGAACCGGCCGATCAATGAACTGTGCCTGACCTCCTTCACGGTAAGGCGGTACCACCATGCGCCTGGCGACCCGATTAGCAATGGCGCTGCCATAGTGCTGACGGATGATATCCAGACAGCAGTCAATACCCGCCGCGGTGCCCGCTGAGGTGATCAGACGATCGTCACGCGTATAAAGGGCGTTACTGTCGAGGTGAACCTCCGAAAAGCGCTCGCTGAAGTCACGCTCAAATTCCCAGTGGGTGGCCGCCCGGTGCTGATCAAGGAGACCGGCATAAGCCAGTACGTAAGTGCCCAGACACAGTCCTACCACCTCCGCACCACGCTGCCAGGCCGCCACCAGCTTATCAAGCAGCGCCTGCGCCGGCTTTTCAGCTGGATTGTGCCAGTAAGGAACGATAATGATGTCAGCCTCATCAAGGGGTTCGGAACCCCGTTCCACCAGGATTGAAAGCCCCATTTCTGAAATTACCGGACCGGGTTTCTCTGCGCAGATCTCGACATGAAACAGATCCTGCTGCGGCAGAGCAGAACCGAAAAGAATGCAGGGGACGGAAAAATGAAAAGGACTGAAACCGGCCGTTGCCAGCACCGCGACGCTCAAAGCAGCCATCTTCTTACCTTATTCTGTGAAAACGCAGGATTGAGAATCTACCTCGCCATTGGTCCGGTTTAACGCCACAACGCTCAGAACGTCATTGTTTCACCATCTTCCGGGATCAGCACCTGGTCAGCAATACCCTGTTCCAGGGTATAAGCACGCAGCTCAGCGCGCGTCAGTAAACAGTGGTTAATCGCCTCCATATGTGAGGACACCAGCGTCGCTTCCGGCAGGATTTTTAACGTGTGCAACGTATCTTCTTTTCCCATGATAATCGGGCCATAGCGATCGTTAGTTGCATTGCCGGTGTTCATTACCACGACCTGCGGTTGAAAACGCTGCAGCGTTCTGACATAGGGCTTAACCCACACGGTATCGCCCGCAATATAGAGCGTTTTTTCTGATGGATGTGTAAAGACCAGACCGCAGGCGTCGCCCAGAATATCGCCCATCACCTTATCGGCATACAACGCATTACTGCCATGTTGCCCCTCAGTTTTATAGATCGTCAGGCCGTCAACAAAGTGATTCTCTTCCTGCAGTACCCGAACGTTTTCAAACCCCTGCGAACGAATCAGTGCGGCATCAGCTTCGTGCTGACTGTAAATCATCATCGTCTTCGGCACTAACTGCTGTGCAGCCTCATCCCAGTGATCCCGATGCGTGTGGGTAATAATCACCGCATCGACCCCCAGCAGAGAAGCTACCGGAACAGGCAACTCAACCATCGGATTTCTCAGGTGAGGTCGCGCATTACCGGCAAAACCTGGCAAGGCCTCTTTTTCGGCCAGCATGGGATCGATCAGAAATTTTTTGCCTGCATAGTCCAGTTGCAGCGTGGCGTTTCGAATCTGGGTCAGCTTCATTTAATCTCCGTGAAAAATCTCAGTAACATCCGCCAGGTTTACTGGCTGCCATGAAGTCACTTTACGGTAGTCTGCTGCCAGCTCGTGACAGGCTCAGAGGACAGTGTTCGATGGAATCGGGCCAGGTTAAAATTTTTTCTGATAGCATGATGCCAGTGGCGATTAACACCACGGAATACAGCCGCAGCGTGTTCCGGACCGGGTTTCCGATTATCAATCTCTGCAAGGAGAACCTTTGAACGATCTGTGGAAAATATACTGGCTGGAGGCATCGGGTGATGTTGGGCAATACAAACCGGCAATAGTCAGCGCCGCAGAGACTGCCTGCCAGCATCTCTCATCCGTGACGCGTGTCCCTCGTCTGGATATTTTGGTCCAGTGCATGCCGGAGACTGTGATACCTGAAATAGGGTTTGCAGGCAGGGCATACAGTTCCTCAGTGTTCGGTCTGACCATCGATCCGGCAAATCCGAATCTGACCGGGATGCTGGAAAATGGCACGCTGGTACGACAGATTCTTCACGAAGTGCATCACTGTTTGCGTATGCGCGGACCCGGTTATGGATGGACGCTGGGTGAAGCACTGGTCAGTGAAGGCCTGGCCGGTCAGTTTGTCAGCTGGCGACTGAATACCGCCGCTGAACCCTGGGAATGCGCCATTTCGCTGAACGAACTTCGGGCTAACCCGGTGCTGCTGACCACGCTCCAAAGCCCTCGCTACGATCATTCTGCCTGGTTCTATGGCACGGGTGACTATCGCCGATGGCATGGATATACGCTGGGCTACCAGATGGTTGCTGCCTGGCTCCGTCTTAATGGGGAATGCACTACAGAAAAATGGTTCAGCGTGACAGCCGATGAAGTCATCGCTGCAGGACTGGCAGATGGACTGCTGACAAAATAAAGGCAAAAAAAATGCCGCAGCAGGCTGCGGCATGTCATCTCAGATTCGCATCAGAAATCGGCTTTCAGTACCACGCGGTAATTAGCTTTACCGGCGCGGACGTGATCCAGCGCTTTATTGATGTCTGACATCGGGAAGAACTCGACCTGTGGGGCAATATCCGCACGAGAAGCAAGACGCAGCAGCGAACGCAGCTGACCCGGTGAGCCGGTTGATGAACCGGTTACCGCTTTGTCGCCCAGGATCAGATCAAAAGCACTCACTTCAATCGGCTTCATCACTGCACCCACGGTGTGGAATTTACCCTGTGGTGCCAGCGCCGCGAAGTAAGGTTTCCAGTCAAGGTCAACCGCCACTGTGCTCAGGATCAGGTCAAAACGACCCGCCTGTTTCTTCAGGGCTTCAGGGTCGCGGCTGTTAACCACTTCATCCGCGCCCATATCCAGAATCGACTGCTTCTTATCCGGCGTTGAGCTGAACGCCACGACTTCAGCTCCCATTGCGTGCAGGATTTTGATCGCGATGTGACCCAGACCGCCAATACCAATGACACCTACACGGCTGGTCGCCGTGATGTTGCTCATCAGCAGTGGTTTAAATACGGTGATACCACCGCACAGCAGCGGACCGGCGCTCGCCACATCCAGTTTTTCCGGCAGCGGAATAACCCATTGCCAGTCAGCGCGCAGTTTCTCGGCAAAACCACCTTTGTTCATGATGGTCGGGATGCTGCCCTGCTGACAGTTAACCTGCTCGCCGTTGATACAGGCATCGCAGTGCTGACAGCTTTTGGCTGTCCAGCCGATTCCTACACGCTGGCCGACAGACAGACCTTTGTTCTTCGCCGCTTCGCCCAGGGCAGAAACCCGTCCAATCACTTCATGTCCTGCAATCACCGGGAACTGAGAGATGCCCCACTCGTTATCGATCATCGACAGGTCTGAGTGGCATACACCACAATATTCAACCTGGACTTCGACTTCTTCGGCTGACAGTTCGGCTGCATCGTACTCATAGAGTTCAAGGGCCTGGCCAGCCTGCATGGCTGCATAACTTTTAATTTTCATTCATACCTCTGCGTGATTAATCACGGACAAGTGTAACAACTGAAAGCCGGCCTTGCCTGGCCGTTGCGCTTACACCGCACTTTTTTGTCTTTTATTCAGATAATTCAGCCTTTAACCTGCGCACCTGAAAGAGTTTGTAACACCTTGAGCTGTGCGACAGCTTCCTGCATGGCGTCCATTCCCTGCGTCAGTTCACGCAGGCTGCCAAGATGCTTCGCAATATCGGCGCGCTCATGACGGGTCTGCTGATTCATCGCTGCCAGCGTGTCGGCTGCACTGATACTGCGCTCTGCCATCTGCGCGGCGGTCTGCGCCGAGTCACTGGCCACAAGGCGAATACGAGAGATCGTGCTGACCGCCTCACCGATGTTGCTGGCTGTGGCTTCGGCCTGCTCTTTCGAGGAGTGCGCCAGACGACGAACTTCGCCCGCGACGACGGCAAACCCGCGGCCAGCTTCGCCTGCACGCGCCGCTTCTACTGCGGCATTCAGCGCCAGAATATTGGTCTGGAAAGCAATATTGCTGATGCCATGCGTAATCTCATTGATGCCGTTAGAGATTTTCTCCAGATCGTCCAGACCATCATCAAGACGACCCTGCGCCTGCTGACTCTCGGTAGCGATGTTGCTGATGTTACGGATGCTGCTTTCCGCCAGGCTTAGCGTCTCGCCCTGGCTCTGGGTGGCCGTTTCCAGCACCGGCAGCGCCTCCATCAGTGGCGTCAGTGCCTGCTGATAGTTGATAACCCGGTCCAGCACCCGCGTTTGAATACTGTTCAGCGCTTCCCAGCGGCGCAACGCGCGCTGCGCATAGTGTGCTGCGTAACCGGCATACTGCACCGGGAACTGGCTCATTGCTTTAACGTCATGATTGAAGAACACCAGCGCCGAAAGCGTCTGATTGATTGGCACGCCCAGGATTTCACCAAAGCTTGAGAAACCAGCGGCGGCAATACCTTTAAAGAAGTGGGCGTTATGCAGCTTGTCGGCATTACCGACACGACGCAGGATACAGTCGTTCATCAGAATGGCGGCCGGTTTGCCATGCTGAGCGGTAAATGCCTGCCACTCCTGCTGCGTTGCCTGTTTGAAGTCTTTTTCCTGCATCAGGAACAGCCGATCGCCAAACTCAAGGTCACAGAAAAACTGCACGCCACCCGATTCAATTTTAGCGATCGAGCGAATGAAATACTCCCCGCCGACTTTAACACCGAAGGTTAACCCCTTTAGCCGTTCGGTCAGCTGCGCTTCGGTGCAGTTAAGGTGTTCACACAGCGACGCGACAAACGGCTGCTGCTGCCCCTGGCGGTTAAATACGGAGGTGACAGTGCGCGCAACCGGATCGGCTTCGGCAATCAGCCAGCTCTGATCGCGTGGCGTAAAGTTCTGGCTTTTAAACGGAGCAAAAGATTTTCCGGGTGCCATCTGACAGAACACGATCACGGCTTTGCCCTGCAGCACCCTGCCGCCGGTACCAATCCAGGTGCCATCGAAGGTGATTTTACCGCCCGCTGAACCGCCAATGGCCAGGCAGGGAAAACGCCCGCAGTTGTACCAGGCCTGCATCAGGAAGCCTTCTGACGCCGACAATCCATCACAGTAAATCATGGCGAAAGTACGATCGGCCGAGAGCGGCATCCGCACCTGCAGACGCGCCAGCTCCTGCTGGATAGCGGTGATGCGCTGGCTGGCGGTCTGCGTGTCGGCGACATGCAGATCGACTATGTGCGTCTCATGACTGGCAATCAGCGTGTCGGGCAGCCAGAGATAGCTTCCTTCCGGGCCATTGCCATCACAATAGGTACTTTGCGATCGGCTGCTGCTCAGCGCGCCGTTGGAAGAGAGCGTCAGCACCGTCAGATCGGGAGTGTTAAAGCGCTGCCAGGCCTGACTCACCCGCTGAAAATCGGCTTCAGGCGGAACAAATGTCATCAGGATCCCGCCCGCGCGCGAGCCTAAACCCAGGGAGGAGAGTGATTCCGGCAACGCACGACAATCGTAGGTGCCATTTGCTGGCTGGCTGCTACGCCTAAGACGGGCAACAGGCAGGCGTCTTTTGATCGTCTTAATGATCGACATATTATTATTTTCGCTTTTATTAGAGTAAGTTGCGCATAAATTTGCGCTTTCTGGTGTGTATAAAAGGAGGGCTAAATGCAGGTCCGTTCGCGTTCAGAACTCGTCGCTGAGTACCGGGTTCATCATTGATCGGCGCGCTCAACGCCATTGGGTTATCGCCACTAGCGGGAAAAGCTTTAGCAATTGCTGCAGTTAGTTTAATGCGTGAATTTGTTACATTTTAGTAGCATAAAATAGCTCGGGGCGGGGATCTGGCGGGCAGTTGTATAGACGAGCGGGTGACAGATGTTGACTGTTTGCGATGCAGACTCACCCATGCGATATCTGTCACCTCAAATGTAGATACAAAGGGGCTGACTGTGGGCACAGTTAAGATTCGAATCAATGATGCCCTCAAAACACGATCCTATGCTGCGCTTTTCTGCTTTTGATCATCAGAACCCAGTTCTGGCGTGTCGATCGGGATCGCATAACTCATCACATTCTCCTTTTTCGTCAGGCCTTTAAGCGTAATTGATCTCACACGGCCCTGCCGACGCTAAACCCGACTGCAGAATTAACATCAGGATTATCAACTATTTCAGGCTGTGCATTTGCATTAGCGAAGCGGACGACTATGCTTGCCGATGTGACTAGCTAGTCCTTTTTATCTAACGGAACATTGATATGAGGTCTTCCTATGACACAACAGAAGTACAGAGGTGGTGCCGGCAATTTTGCCAACGATCCAGAGCGGGCGAGTGAAGCTGGCAGTGCAGGAGGCAAAGTCAGTGGAGGCAATTTCAAAAACGATCATGAGAAAGCCAGGGAAGCCGGTCGGAAAGGAGGCAAGATTAGTCGACGTCCTTCTAAGTAATTCTGAATAAAGCGCTTTAGGACGTATTACGCCATGGATTGGCATCTATCCAGCGAGTAAATGAATCACATCACTGAGCCTTGTCCGGCTTCGGCATCGTCCGCTTTTACGGTATTTTTCCCGTCCGGCATCCACAACGCTGACGCTCTCACACTTTTCTATAGCGCTCTGTTTTCAGCTAATATTCTGGTTTTTAACGCGTTCCTTCCTGCGGAACACGATCATTTTATCTTCGGTTGCGTTGTGGGATATATTGGCTGCACTCTCGTGACATTTATTCTGCATAACAGGTAATCCCGGCAATGGCTCTGATCCCCAAAAACTACACGCGGCTGGAAAGCGGCTACCGTGAGAAAGCACTTAAAATCTATCCGTGGGTCTGTGGACGCTGCTCACGTGAGTTTGTTTATTCAAACCTGCGCGAACTCACGGTTCACCATATCGATCACGATCACACCAATAATCCGGAAGATGGCAGTAACTGGGAGTTGTTGTGTCTCTATTGCCATGACCACGAGCACTCAAAGTACACCGAGGCTGACCAGTATGGCACCCGCGTGGTAGCAGGCGAGGATGCACAAAAAGATGTTGGTGAGGCCACCTACAATCCATTTGCAGACCTGAAGTCGATGCTGAATAAGAAGAAGTAACCGCCGAATTCTGAGCCTGGCAGGCAGTTTAATTCCGCGCTGACAGGCTCAACTCCGTCTCAGACCCTGGGCATAAAAATCCCCCTGCAACTGGCAGGCCCGCTTCGCGCTATCCACTTCCAGACAGAGATCGATATCTTCCCGAAATCCACGCTGTTTAAGCTCCAGGGCTGAAGCACATTCGTGAAGAGATGACAGATTCAGCTGCTGCCAGGCGGCTACCGCGCCCTCTGCTTCCGGCGAGCAACGGTCACGCCCGATTGCCGCGATAATACCCCCCGCTGCGACATAATCCTCAATAGCCGGGCGAAGCGTGCCATCGGGCCATCTCTCGCCACAGGGGATCACCAGAATACGTTCAAAGTCCCGACAGGCCATTGCCGTCTGCGTAAGGTTTCTGATGCAACCGCTTAATACAGTGACGCGCGCATCCACATCTCGTGCCAGAAATGAAATCGCTGAGCCATTGGGCGATGGCAGGACCAGCTTCTCGCCCTCTTCTATTTTTCTAATCGATACAGGCGAGAGACTAAAACCGTTAGCGTCAGAGCCTCTATCGAAGCTGGCGACCTGCGCCCCGATCGTGTTTGCATACCCGACAGCAGAGGCATCTTTCCACGGATAAGGATAAACCTGTGCACCCTTATCGACCGCTAGGCTGACACAGGTGGAGAAAGACATCACATCGACGATCACAATGCACTCCACATCCTTCGCCGCGTAAGTGACTGCAGCTGGCCCCCACTCAAGGCGAACGTCAAATCTGTCCTGATTACACCATTGCATATTTCATCCTCCGGACGTGCTGGGAGTTGGCCTGTAAATCAACGCCACGTTGCTGGCGGGTCATGGTAGAACAAGATATCAGCGCACTCAGCTATCCATAGAAGCGATTTCCGAAACTGAACAAATTGAGAGTTGATAACCTGGCCCTGTATAGTTAGCCAGAGCTTAAAACCATTCAATGATAAATGCGGAGCAGGTCGATGATTTCAAAAGAAAACGCAGAACATTATGTCTGGGGAGACGGGTGTGATGGCTGGTACCTGATGAAGCGGCAGGATATGCTGGTGATTCATGAAAAAATGCCGCCCGGCACCCGTGAGAAAAGACACTATCATGCTACATCACGGCAATTTTTCTTTGTTCTTATGGGCGTGCTCACTATGGAACTTGACGGAAATATTCATGAGATCAGCGCGCAGCAGGGAATCGAAATTCCCCCACACGCTAAACATCAGGCCCGAAACGACAGCGATCTGCCGGTAGAGTTTATTGTGATTTCTCATCCGACAGCACGCGGAGATCGTACTGACCTTCCTTAATCTTCAACAGCTCATTCTCGATACACCTTATAAAAGGGTGCTGGCTTATAGACGGATCAGCAATCAGGAATGGGATATCTGAGCTCAATATCAGGTGCATCAGCCAACACTCTGCCTGAGCGAGTCATCAGATAAGCCGCCAGCTCTTCCGATGTAAACTCAACATCCGGCATATCGGCAATCTGAAACCAGACATCTGGCCAGTAAATGAGATCGGATACATTTCCATTGAAATTATTTTCGAGTAATAAGAGCGCGTGGTGTTGTTCTGATTCAGAAGCGTTGCCATTGCACACATAGTTGATCGTTTGAACCAGTTCGCTCCAGGTAAAATCTGCATAGTATTTTGCATAATTTAAAGCTGCCCGGACAAAATCTCTGGCATTTGTGTGTGCGGAGTAATCTCTGAAATCTGAAAATTCACAGGGTGTTATCACCTGACAATTCCAGTCAGCCATCTTCTTTTTCAACTCGGTATTGTCCTGGTCTGCGCCTTTATCGATTTCCGAAAGTATCTGTTCAACCATTTTTGCCAGCTCATTGATTTTTTTGGTGCTGACCCTGGCAGGTCTCATACGTTCAGGCAGAAGCATTCTTGCAATCCTTGTAAAAGTCATTATCCATGCGCTTTGAAGCGGGGCCGATGCAACTTAAGCATTTAACAGATCGAAAAGTAAAGCGCACAGTAATATCGTGCCGTTATATTTACGCAGTCATACTTAATCCGGACTGTGATCCCGTTAAGCTAACAACACGCCCCCATTATCGATGCTGATTTAACGCACAAACGAGATATTACCCCGACAGGCGAACCCCTGTTCCTGGTGAATTTCGCCGAAATCAAGCCGGACCGCTTCGTTTATTATCGCGCTATGACTCAGCGCTTCTTTCCTATTTCCCCCCTGCAATCCACATCCCCCAACTTCACCGAAACATTTTGAGAAAGAATTTCACCGAATATTAGCCAGAATCCACCCTGCAATAACTTTTTCTGTACCAGGCTTAGCGGATAACAATAGAGACACTGTGGAGCATTATGAAAGAGCAAAATCGCACAAATGGCATCGCCCCTTATGGTGGTGCTGCAGGTGGCTGGGGCGCACTAAAGGCGGTTGCCGATGCTATCCGCGGCCAGATGTCAGTGAAGCAGGATGTGATCGCCCTGTTCAAAGTCAACCAGCCGCAGGGCTTTGACTGTCCGGGTTGCGCCTGGCCCGACCCGCAACATGCCTCATCCTTTGAGTTCTGCGAAAACGGTGCAAAAGCCGTCTCGTGGGAAGCCACCAGCAAGCGCACCACGCCGGAGTTCTTTGCTGCTCATACCGTGAGTGAACTGTGGGAACGCAGCGCACTGCATCTGGAGGGCGAAGGACGGCTGACCCATCCGATGAAGTACGATGCCGCAACTGACACCTACCAGCCTGTCGAGTGGGAGACGGCGTTCCGGGAGATCGGTGAGCATCTTCGCAGCTACGACGATCCGGACAGCGTGGAGTTTTACACCTCGGGGCGCGCCTCAAATGAAGCGGCCTTCCTGTGGCAACTCTTCGCCCGCGAATATGGCACCAATAACTTTCCCGACTGCTCAAACATGTGCCACGAACCGACCAGCATCGGGCTGCCGGAGTCGATTGGTGTCGGCAAAGGTACGGTAGAGCTGGAAGATTTTGATCACTGCGATCTGGTGCTCTGCATCGGCCACAATCCGGGAACTAACCATCCGCGTATGCTGGGCACGCTGCGTGAAGTCTCTAAACGCGGTGCGACTATCGTGGCAATCAATCCGTTGCGTGAACGCGGACTCGAGCGCTTTACGTCACCGCAAAGCCCGATTGAAATGCTGTCGATGAGTTCTACGGAACTGGCCTCCACCTATTACAAAGTGCGGGTGGGCGGCGATGCGGCGATGCTGAAGGGCGTGATGAAAATTCTGCTCATCATGCATGAGGAAGCGTTGAGCAATGGCAAACCTGGCGTCATCGATGAAGCTTTTATCACTGAGCACACCGAAGGTTTTGAGGCCCTGAAAGCCGACCTTGAGAGCACCGAATGGGAACATATCCTGAAAGTCTCCGGCATGGCGCGTGAGGAGATCCAGCATATCGCCCGACTCTACGCCAGCGCTGAACGGACCATCATTTGTTATGGCATGGGGATCACCCAGCACCAGTACGGCACCCAGAACGTGCAGCAAATCGCCAACCTGCTACTGATGCGCGGCAATATCGGTAAGCCGGGCGCAGGTATCTGTCCGTTACGCGGTCACTCCAATGTCCAGGGCGACCGCACGGTCGGCATCACTGAGATCCCGCCGCAGTCGCTGCTGGATGGCATTGAAAAAGTCTTTGGCTTCAAGCCGCCGCAGAAACATGGTCATGGCGCCGTTGAGGCGATCAGGGCGATGCGCGACGGCAAAGCTAAAGCGCTGCTCTGTCTGGGCGGTAACCTGGCTGAGGCGATTTCCGATCCGCAGGTGACGTTCCCGGCGATGCGCAAGCTGGATCTGGTCGTGCATATGGCGACCAAACTTAACCGTTCACACCTGTTACTCGGCAAGCACAACTATCTGCTGCCGGTACTGGGCCGGACTGAGACCGATGTTCAGGCAACCGGGGCGCAGAGCGTGACCGTTGAAGATTCGATGTCGATGGTGCATGCCTCACGCGGTTCGCTGAACCCGGCTTCACCGCATCTGAAATCTGAACCAGCGCTGGTGGCCTCACTTGCTAAGGCCACCCTGCCAGACAGCGTGGTTGACTGGTCGGGCATGGTAGCCGATTACAGCCGCATCCGTGATGCCATTGAAGGAGTGTTCCCGGCGTTTGAAAACTTTAACGAGCGCATTAAGCATCCGGGTGGATTCCGGCTTCATAATGCAGCCTCAGAACGCGTCTGGCTGACACCTTCCGGCCGTGCGCAGTTTCAGGTGATGCAGGGCATTAATGAAGATCCCCGCTCGCTGAAATGCCATGACCTGGTCCTTACCACTTTGCGCAGTCATGACCAGTACAACACCACGCTGTATGGGCTGAATGACCGTTATCGTGGCGTCACAGGCCGCCGCGATGTGCTGTTTATCAATGCGGAAGAGGCGGAGAAACGCCAGCTGCGGGTCGGTGACCGTGTCGATCTGATGGCGCTGGATCCGGATGGCAATCCCACTTCTCGCCAGATGAAAAACCTGACCATTGTGATTATTGATATGGCCTCAGGTTCGGTCGGCGCTTACTACCCGGAGGCCAATGTGATGGTGCCGCTCGACAGCCATGATACGAAAAGCGGCATCCCCGCTTATAAAAGCATTCCCATCTCTATGACGCGCGTCACCGACGAGACCCAGACAACCTCAGGCGTTTTACGCTAGTTACAGGTAGTCAGACAGTGAATGTTGCCAGCGTGGCCGGTTCTCCGGTCACGCTGTTTTTGCTTTTAAGCCCTGCAGACAGACTTCTATTGATCCTTTCTCCCTGTTTTAGCGCCTGAAAGCACCCGGCGTGAAGCAACGCTGGCACCATCATCGTATACACTACAATCCTGAAAACGGCTCCATCAACGATCGTCTCTTTTTGTCTGCGCAGATATTCAGCGCCCTACCGGAAAAATGCCATGTTTCACCTGATTTTCAGCTTACCGAGCTGGTATGTAATTGCGCGCGTCATTATTCCGTTGTCTTTGCCACTGGCCATTAAGATCCTGCTTTCCGCACTGGTGCTGCTGGCCTCACAATATCTGCTCATAAGCCGTTTTACTTCGGGCGGGATATTTTCCGCTGAAATGCCCCGCATCGTTATCATCCTGTTTAACTGGGCATACAGCACCGTGCTGCTGCTGGCGCTGCTTCAGATAATGATGGATGCGGTCATGCTGATCGCCCTGCTATTGCGGCATCCGTTTGAGCTGATTCCCGGTGTTCGCTATCTGGCGGTGGTGCTGGCAATGGCGCTGGCTGCCTTTGGCGTACAGCAGGCGATACGGGTGCCGCCGGTCAAAGAGGTGACGCTGGTGCTGCCCCATCTTCCGGCTGAGTTCGAGGGTTATCAGCTGCTGCAGCTGACCGACCTGCACATCACCCGGCTGTTTAATCGTGCGTGGACCGCCGCGATGGTTGAGCGGGCGATGTCTCTTAAAGCCGATCTGATAGTGGTAACGGGCGATGTGATCGATGGCAGCCTGGAGCATCGGCGGCATGACGTTGCGCCGCTACGCGGGCTGGCAGCGCCTGATGGCGTATGGGCTATCACCGGCAATCATGAATATTTCTTCCATCAGGCGATCTGGACGGCCCACCTGGCCTCACTCGGACTTCAGCCTCTGCTCAACAGTCATACCGTAATCCAGCGCGGCTCCGCAAAGCTGGTGATTGCCGGCCTGCCGGATGCGTCTGCAGCGGGCAGAAACGCAACCGGCCCGGATCTGGCCCGCGCGCTGGAGCAGGCGCCTGACAACGCGCCGGTGATCCTGCTGGATCATCAGCCACGCAATGCCCGCCAGAATGCAGCGCAGGGTGTGGATGTCCAGCTCTCCGGTCATACGCATGGCGGCCTGATTATTGGCCTGGACCGGCTGTTTGCGAAACCCAACGCCGGATTTGTGTCCGGGCTTTATCAGGTCGGTGGGATGCAGCTCTATGTGAATAACGGCACTGCACTCTGGCCCGGCATGGCGGTCAGGCTGGGTCGTCCCTCGGAACTGACCCGGATTACTCTGCGCCGACAGCCGTAATCGCGTGACAAAATAGCCTCAGTAAAGTGCGGTTTTCGCAGGTGTGCATAAGCTTGAGTGAAACAAAGGAGATCACCATGACGATGCTATGTACCGCCTGCGGGACCGCTTATCTTTCTGATGCCCCCAGGCAGCACTGTAAAATCTGTGAGGATGAACGTCAGTATGTTCCGGCTGCGGGTCAGCGCTGGATCGCGTTTGATGAACTGCGCGGCAGCCATGCCAATAAGTGGACGGCCCATAGCGATGCGCTGCTAAGCCTTAAAACCGTGCCCGAATTTGCCATCAACCAGCGCGCTTTTCTGCTGCGCACGCCGCACGGCAATGTGCTCTGGGACTGCATAGCCAACCTGGATGACGCCACTTATACGCTGATTGCGGCGCTGGGCGGCATTGATGCTATCGCGATTTCACATCCGCACTACTACACCACCATGCAGGAGTGGGCTGAGGCGTTTAACGCGCCCATTCATTTGCATGCCCGCGATCGGCAATGGATTGTGCGGGAAAGTCCGCATATCCAGCTCTGGGAGGGCGAGTCGCTGACGTTGATGCCGGATGTGACGCTGTTAAGGCTGGGGGGCCATTTTCCCGGCGGCAGCGTACTGCACTGGGATGAGGGCGAAGGGGTGATGCTGGCAGGTGACATAATTCAGGTCACGCCGGGTGCCCATAGCGTGTCATTTATGTGGAGCTACCCGAATATGCTGCCGCTGTCAGCCGCCACCGTGGGCGACATCATGCATCGGCTCTCGGGCGTGACGTTCGGACAGCTTTATGGCGCGTTTGAAGGGCAGGATATTCATCAGCAGGCGAAAGAGAAAGTGATGCGGTCGGGAGAGAAGTATCTGGCCTGTCTGCAGGATCACCAGGCATAGCCGGCGATAGTCGCAGTGAAGAGAACAGCCGCCCACCGGGGACGGCTGTTTTAACCCTTTATGCGGTCTGGAATACCGCGACCATGGTTCGTAACTGCCCTGCGCGCGCGGCGAGTTCATCAGCAGAGGACGCTGACTCTTCTACCAGCACGGCGTTCTGCTGCGTGACCTGATCCATCTGGTTCACCGCAATATTGACCTGCGAGATACCGCTGCTCTGCTCTTCAGATGACGCTGAGATATCGCGCATCAGCTGTGAGGTCTGTTCAATCGCGCTGACGCTCTGCTTCACTTTGTCGCCTGCGTTCTGCGCCATAGAGATCCCTTCCTGCGCATGACCAACTGACTGCTCGATCAGGCTCTTAATCTCTTTCGCCGCACTGGCTGAACGTTGTGCCAGCGCACGCACTTCCGACGCGACAACCGCAAAACCTTTGCCCTGCTCACCGGCGCGTGCCGCTTCAACGGCCGCATTCAGTGCCAGAATATTGGTCTGGAAGGCGATGCTGTCGATCACAGAAGTGATCTCTTCAATTTTCCCTGAGCTGCCACGGATTTTGTGCATGGTTTCCATCACCGAATCCATCGCTGCACCACTTGAGAGTGCCGCCTGCGTGGCTGATTCTGCGCGGTCAGAAGCAAAGCGCGTGTTATCGGCGTTCTGCTGAATGATTGACGCCAGTTGTTCCATACTGGCTGCTGTTTCAGCCAGTGACGCGGCCTGCTGTTCAGTACGAGACGAGAGATCGCCATTGCCGCGGGCAATCTCTTCTGAGGAGTTAGCGATGGTGGCCGCGTTACCTTTGATATCCGAAACCAGCTGAGCCAGACGCTCCTGCATCCTCATCAGTGCATTCAGTAACTCAGCCATTTCATTGCTGCCGGAAACGGTCAGTACTGCCGTCAGATCGCCTGCCGCCACGCGGCTTGCAACTTCGACAGCTTCTTTTACCGGGCGAGTCACCGAACGGGTGATCATCACGGCGACGACAACGGCCAGCAGCGCGACGGCCAGCAGACCTGCCAGCAACACATACTGTGACTGGCGCTTCGCATCGATCTGCACATCCATCATCTCTTGCAGTCGGGTACTAGTTTGATCACCCAGTTCTGAATATCGGTTGATCGCCTGAGTAAACACCCGCACGTATTCAACCGGTGCCACAGTGGCGTGCCCGCTCACAAACACGCTATCAGCCAGCTGCAAGGCGCCCTGAGCCTGCTGATTTGCATCCTGTGCCAGACCGGAGAAAGAGGTTTTCAGAGCCGGCTCAATAGAAAACACCTTGTCCAGATTGCTGTTGAACTGAGCCAGAGCCGTTCTGCCATTATCAATCTGGAACGCCAGGCGGCTGCGATCGGTATCAGTGATGTTTCCGCTCGCAAGCAGTGATGTTCCATTGGCACGAATCTGACCCAGCGTTTCGGTCAGCAACGGCAGGCGGCTGTAGATGCTGACGATCAGCTGATAAGTATTCAAGTCCGCATCCAGCGACAGCTGATAGAAATCCAGCACATCCTGATTCATATCCAACAAAACCTGAATCAGGTGGGCATGGCGTGTCAGGCTGGTTGCCAGCGTCAGCTTGCCACTATTGATATCATTCTGCAGCTGACCCCATTCCTGATTTACCCTCTGCAGCGACTTCAGCGGTTGAGCCTGCCCGTCATCCTTACGCAGGTCGTCAGCAATCGTGCTGGATAAGGTATTTATTTGCGAGACCAGATCCAAACGGGGTGCGTTATCAGGCTTGTTAAGTGAGATAGCAATCGCGCTCTCTGCACGGTGACGCTGAAGCAGGTTGAGGAGTTTAAGCACTTTTTTCTCAACAGGTATACCGGATAGTTCCACTTGCTTGGTATCAATAAGCTGGTTGCCCGTCTGAATAAACAGAAAGGTAGGTAAAATAAACAGAACCAGTGCAAAAGATCCCAAGAGGAGGAATTTCGCTGGCAGATTAATGCGGTCGAGTAATTTCTTCATTCTTATTCGCTCTGATGTGTGAGGCGTGCAGTGAGTAGTGCACAAAATAGGTTGTGTATTATTATTTTTTACTTTTCTTTTACATAGCCAGTGGTGCCTCATGCAGCGCAATGTCGCTATGAAGAAAGCAGTTTCGTTTGAAGATCAGAAATACTTATAACAACAAAAAGGAGTATAGATCGCGCACCGTTATTTTACAGTGAATAAAATGACGATATTTACTGCAAGGTTAGCTTAAGCTAAATGTAAAAATAGTGATACTTATCATCAGCATGAAAAATCACCACTGCGATTAACACATTAAGTCGTTAGCCTGACTTCAGCATTATTGTTTTGAAAATAAAGAAATTCAAGCTGGCTCAGAAATGAGCCGATAACAGATATCCTGACTATATCTGATTAATTATCATTCCACTCTTCGCTGTAAGTAAATCTTCGCTAAAATAACCACCACAAGAATATAACCCCAAAGAGGTAGTCATATTATAATAATGAAATCGATTTCATTTTAGTTTATTTCAGGGGGAAGGGTCTCATTAATCCGGATGAAAGATAAAAAAAAGCCCCCACAGTGTGGAGGCCATGATGTTACTGCTTAACGGTTAAAAACTTTCCCAGTTCGCCTTCGTCATGTCGACGGTCTGGCGCTCAGGCTGCTTTGCCTGCAATACCGGACGACGCAACGCTGCGGTTTGCTGCGGCTGTGTGATACGTTGATGACTCTCCAGTGTAAAGGTCGCCACCAGCCCTGCCAGCGTCTCTGCCTGCTCCTGCAGCGACTTAGAAGCAGATGAGGCCTCTTCCACCAGCGAGGCGTTCTGCTGCGTCACCTCATCCATCTGGCCAATCGCCTGATGAACCTGCTCAATACCTTTGCTCTGCTCAGACGTTGCCGCGGCAATCTCATTGACCAGATCGGCTACCTGCTGAATCGCCTGGCGAACATTTTCACTGTTTGCACCAACGCCGTTGGCCTGCTCTAAACCGTGCTCAACCTGTGAAACCGACGTAGAGATCAGGTCTTTGATTTCACGGGCAGCAGACGAGGAGCGCTGCGCCAGATTACGCACTTCTGAGGCGACAACGGCGAAGCCGCGGCCATGCTCACCGGCACGCGCTGCTTCGACGGCCGCATTCAGTGCCAGAATATTGGTCTGGAACGCGATGCCTTCAATCAGCCCGGTAATTTCAGAGATTTTGGCAGAACTGCCGCGGATCTCATCCATAGTGCTGAGCATCTGCTTCACTGCCGATCCATTCTGGATGGACATGTTATTAGCGTTATTTACCAGGGTGCTGGCCTGATGGGCACCTTCTGAGTTCTGTCGAACCGTTTCGCTCAGGGTTGCCATACTGGCAGACGTCTGCTCCAGTGAAGCAGCCTGTTCTTCCGTACGCGCAGAGAGATCTTCGTTACCCGCCGCAATCTGCGTTGAACCGGTACTGACCGACTGTGCGGAATGACTGACCGAGAGCAGCGTGCCAGAAACGCGGGCCAGCAGCTGGTTAAATGCCATCGCTGTTTTGCTAATCTCATCCTTACCGCGGACTTCTGCGGTATGGGTCAGGTCAAGCGTATGGCTGACCTGCGTCATGGTATTAACCATGCCTGAGAGGCTCTTTTTAATGCCCAGAATCACTTTGGCAGAGAAAGCAGCCAGTATCAGAATAAGCAGCAGTGACCCGCCAGACATCATCCACAACGTCTGATTATAAATGCGCTTGTTTTCTACCCTGAGCTGTTCGCCGATATCAATGTTCAGCTGAATCTGACGGGTGAAATCGGCTTCCATTTTACGGGCTGCAGCACCCACGCCATTCTCGCTCTGTAACAGCGGCAGTGTGACCGCATCATTATGGGCGCGGGACGCAGCATAAAACGCCGGCAATGCGCTGCGAACCGCATCCAGGTTTTTATTAGCCTGCACGGTCATCTCTTTATCTTCATCACTGGAGATATCGTTAGCCATGTAGTAATCATTGAGTGACTTGATCTGCGTCAGCAGATTATCGATGCGCTCTTCCGCTGCCGGGAATTTAGTCGCGTCACTGGTGCTGTGGTGACGATAAAGCGCAATGCCTAACTGATTGGTTACGCTGATCGATTTATTAAGATCGCGGATGCTGGGTATCGCGTTCATCTGTACATATTCAAAACGGGACTGAAAGCCCGAAATAACTGATAAAGAGATAATCACCAATGCAATAAGTGACATTGCAAGCAGTGAGAAAATCAATACCAGACGTTGTGTAATAGTCATACTTGCCCCCGGCAAAAAAGATTAATTTGAACATGGTGTAAAGCTGGATCGTTTATATCGGCGTTTGTCGGCGGGCCTTTAATTAATCGCGCGCGATATATTTTTTTATTTTTCCTTGCGAATGCGACAAAGTGTGCCAGGCAGAAAAAACCCCCAAGCCTTGATTGACTTTCATTTTGACATACCCTCTTACACTTCCTCACATCCGTAAAATCCCCCTTTTTTCCAGGAATCAATTTTCTACTGCGAAATGGTCATAATTACGCAACAGCCGTCATATAGAGAGCCCTGATAATTAGCGCACTAATTCAATAGGGTAACTGACGATAATTGTTAACGTACGGACGCTTTGAACACGCTAAATCTCGCCTCTGATTCAACTGTGACAGGGTAAAGAATGCGTAAGGGCCGCAGAGGACAAAAGCCAGAAAGCCTGGCTGACATCAGTTCTTCTGATAGGTGAGAGAAGGGCTACCCGATGCCTGACAGATACCTGAATGAGATTTTAGCCATTTGTGTCAGGACCAGATTAAATCAGCGAAATCACTGGCGGAATGCTGATTCTGGTCTATGCTCACTGGCCCGACCAGGCTTTAGTCTGTTGGATAGCAATAACGCTTAAAATAAAAAAAGGTAGTTGTCATGGATTTAGCCACATTTGAAACCAGAACGGGTCTTTGGCCACACATGCAGTTTACGGATGTTGAATATGACGTTTGCAGCACTGGCGTTGAGATCTATGCCATTGATGTCAGCCGTCAGACCAAGAGCAAGCTGTTCATCTGTCGCGTCAGTAGCGAGCAGCAGGCAGCGGCGCTGACAGCGCAGTTCAAAGAGTGGTTGCCGAAGTTAAAGCTCAAAAAACGTAAAGTCGCACTGAACCTGGCACGCATGGCCTGCGACAAGAGTTATCCTGCCAACCCTAAATTCCAGGATCGTTCTGACATGCGCCGGAACACCTCCAGGCTCTGATGCCCAATCCAGCCTGCGCATGTGGCAGCAGGCAGGCTGAAAAGGGTATGCGGCTCTGCGGCACGCTTAATCGCGCGCCGCAGGAACCTGAAACAGCCGATATTCCCCCGCCTCGATCGAAATATCACTGAAAGTACTGATATGCATCTCTATCCACGTATTCGCGGCGCGAAGCGTGTGAGGTGAATTGCGCTGTGCAAGTTCAGCAACAAAGTCCTGGGTGCTCACCGTACACTGACCGGAATCATCCCGCCTCATCGACTCTCTGAATGCTATCCAGACCTCATCATCCTGTGACATCTCATTTACCTCACAACGGCTCTCAGTTAAAATTAACTGTATATATAAACAGTATAATTATTCCCTGAAGCGGTCAAGTTTGCCCTGAAAACCGGTGACAAATCGCTAAGCGAGCCAGAAATAACGGCCATTTTTAGCATCAGCCTATGGCTTGAAGAGACTTTAATCCTAATCCTAGAAATCGTTTTCATAACGAACTAAGCCGTTGATTAAAAACAACAACTCCATTTGTTAGTTTTTTAATTATTTGATATCTAAATAAAAAAACGGTTAACCGTAGCGGCATAAAACCCGGTTTTGCCTTATCTTTAAATGGCTCTGTAATGAAATCCACTTCTTTTACAGAGTGAATTGACTCCTACCCTTGCCCCCTTTTACAGGGGGCACTTTTTCAGATAACGCAGATGTCGACATCCGCCTGTCACTGCAGACCGGCAACGTTTGCGCGCTCCGAAAGAATGTGGTAACGATGTTAACGGACTGTCTGGAAAAATGGTGGATTTGTAACCTGATAATTCATTAGCCGGCCTTAAATCTCCAGACGCTCAAAACAGCTGATTGAATATAAAGGCAATTTTCTGAAATATCAGAGAAACTGATTTTTACCCGTCCGAAAACCTTGCCACAACAACATGGTAAGGAGAGTAAAAAACGCGTAATAATCAGGCACTACCGGATTGACCGGCGCCTCACCAGGGATGCCGTAACGTTATAATAATGCGCTATATCTGCTGTTCGCCCCCGCGCTTGCGGGGGCTTTTATTGCCCTTCTGTCGCCACGCCCGATTCATGCCGCTGCGTGCTCCACCTACCCGACGCTCGAAACCTTAAGACTTCCCTGGACCTATGGTCAGATTGATGCCGCAAGCATAACGGCATCATGGGCGCAGTTGTGCCCTTAACCATCAATTTTTCTGTGGTATGGTTAATCAGTAACTTCCTGCCATGTGAGTCTGCTTATGCTTTCCACCCTCATCTACCGTAGCCAGCTTTCCGACTCTGTCACGCCAGAGAGAGTAAAGGCGCTGGTGGAGCATTCCAGCATCAAAAATGCCGCGGCTGAGGTCACCGGGATCCTGCTCTTTGACGGACAGCACTTTTTTCAGGTGCTGGAGGGGACCGTTGATAACGTTCACGCGGTATTTGAGCGTATCTGCCAGGATGATCGGCACTTTAATCTGATTGAACTGATGCGCGATTATGCGCCCGCTCGTCGCTTTGGCCACGCCGGTATGGCCCTGTTTGATTTGCGTGACTATGAGAAGCACACCGTGGTGGATGCCCTGCTGAAGCGGGTTACCCTGAATGATGAGCGAATCCGACATGACCGCGTCGTGAAGTTCCTGCGTTCGTTCGTCGAAGGACGCGATAAAGAGACGTTTATCGGGATAGATCCCGCCAGTCACTGGACGCTGACCACCCCTCTTACAGCCGACGTTCAGCCCTCCTGGCAACCGCAACCGGATCAGCGCTGTGAATTTGCGCTCCAGCCTATCGTGGATGCCACGAATCGCCAGATTGTTTCCTGTGAAGCGCTGATACGCGGTCTGCATGGCGCACCGCCCGCAGACTACTTTTCACAGTTGCCGGAAAGCGAGCGCTACCAGGCCGATCTGTACTCAAAAACCTACGCTTTTCAGCTGGCCAGACATCTGGGACTGGGGGAACTGACGCTCTCCGTCAACCTGCTGCCCATGTCGCTGGTGATGATTGATGATGCGGTCGAACATCTTATCCAGCAGATAAGACTTCAGGGATTGCGGCCCGAGCAGGTGGTGGTTGAAGTGACCGAAGATGAAATCATCTCGCGCTTCGACGAATTTCAGTTCGCAGTACAGCAACTGAAAGCCGCCGGAATCAGTCTGGCGCTTGATGATTTTGGTGCCGGTTTCGCAGGCCTGTCGCTGTTAGCGGATTTCCAGCCTGACAAAGTCAAAATCGATCGCAAGCTGATCACCGATATCCACCGCAGCGGCCCGCGTCAGGCGATTGTGCTGGCCATCCTGAAATGCTGCCAGGCGCTGGAGATTACGGTCATCGCGGAGGGGGTTGAGAAAATTGAGGAGTGGCTCTGGCTGGAAGGTGCCGGCGTTCGCTATTACCAGGGCTTTCTGTTTGCCCGCCCGGCTCTGAATGCGCTGCCTGCTGTCAGCTGGCCTGTACGCCGCCCGAAATAAAGGCATCTGAATTAATCCTCTCATTCTCCCCTTTTGCTCAGAGTTTGACCCGGCTCACACCGCCTCGCTGCAAAAAGCAAAAGCTGTGCCATGCTTGATCCATCTGATAGCCAACCGGCAAAACAGATATTCATCAGGTCCCTGGATAACAACCGGAATTGGGAGAATCACCATGAACGAAGATCGCATCAGCGGTAACTGGAAGCAGTTCAAAGGTAAGGTTAAGGAAAAATGGGGTGATCTTACGGATGATGATATGACCGTGGTAGAAGGGAAGCGAGACCAGCTGGTCGGTAAAATTCAGGAACGCTACGGCTACGAGAAAGATCGTGCCGAAAAAGAAGTGAAAGAGTGGGAAGATTCCAACAAGTACCACTGGTAACGCGTTCTTAATAGCCGGGTATCTCTGCGCCCGGCTATGCCCTTTCTCATCCCTCCCCTTTTAATCATCGGATATCTCGATATCTCAGCCTGCCGCTGTGAGTGATCAAAAAGGCGGAAACAGCCTGTGCCATTTCCGCCCTGTTCACCTTACTGGTGTTCAAGCGTGCGCTGACCGCCGATCGCAATCGGGATACGTCGCGGTTTCTCGCTCTCTGGTATTTCCTGGATCAAATCAATGTTGAGTAAGCCCTCCGCCAGGCTGGCTCCGGTCACCTTCATATGTTCCGGAATAGAAAAGCTCAGCTGGAAGTCGTGTCGGGAAATGCCGCGATGGATCCAGCTGCTGTTCTCTTCCCGTGCCTCGCCAGACGCATCCTGAGACGCTTTTTCTCTGTGCCCGGCCACAGAGAGCCGTCCACCCCGCAACTCAATCTCCAGTTCATGCTCTTTCCAGCCGGGTACGCTGACGGTCAGCGCGTAACGGTTATCCTCAACCCGCTGCAGATCGTAAGCAGGTGCGGTGGTTACCGGGCTGTCGCCAGTCAGCTGACTGAATAATTTATCGATGCGGTTAAAGCGGTCTGAAAACACAGAATCAGCCAGTGAAGGGAAAACGGAAAATTGTTGTACTGACATCGTGATAATCTCCTGAACAGGTTCATCCAAAAGTTCATCTGACCGGTATCATATTTCCGGTCATCTCCATAAATAGGGTTTGGTTGTCAGCTTTCAAGTCAGGAAATAAAATTTTTTTTACTGTTATCAAACAGCCGGTTACCCGAGGAATAAATCTCAGAATATTAACGAAGCCGCTATTTTTTGTTCTGAGGAGTAAGAACGAAATGAGGATGACGGCCAGCCAGTAATAACAGCAGCTCATATTCGCCCTGACTTAATAATGTCGGATTAGCTGCGGCTTCTTTGGTTTGCCAGACTCTCAGGCTAAGGTCAAAACGCTCGGCAGCGCTCTGCTGTGACAGCCCGGCGGCAAGACGAAGTTCACGCACGTTACTCTGGACAATCACAGGCGACTGGGGGGGACGATTAACCAAACAAAGACTCCTTCAGCATGATGAAATCGCAAAAGCACAGCGCTCCGCGATCAATAAAAGCGAAGCGGTCTGAAAGCGACAGGATGACAAGACCAGAGAATAATTGACTATTTTGAATAAATGTCAAATTTCGGACTGCACATTTGTGCCTGATTTTTTATAAGCGAAGCGGCATATTTCGTTCTGACGGCGACTTTTCTATTTCCTTAGAGTGCCTTATTCCTCCAGCCAGGAATTATCCTGTTATTTGCCTTAAGGGTGATTCAGGGATTAATCCGCTACCTCAATGCTTCTTTCTTCATCAGGATAGATGTTTAGCCTGAGGTTAATGTTCAGGCTGCTTCATTGAAACCAGAGGAGGATAATAAATGAAAAATCCTATCCAGCGTCGTTCGCCAGAGGATCTGTCGCAGGTGGAAATTCGCGAGCAGTGGCAAATCACTTACTGGACCCAGGAACTGAGGACGACACAGGAAAGGCTGACGCGCGCCATCCGTGAGCGAGGTCCGCAGACTGAACAGGTCCGGGACTGGCTGGAGCAAAATCCGCCGCCACGTCGTCCGACACAATCCTTAAACGGCATCAAAGGTTAACCGGATTGCTGACTGAGGCGCTGGATAATCCCCAGCGTTGCGGTGGATTGACCTGCATCAGCCAGGAAGATACTGACGGGTCATATCTGCCATTCTGCGTCTCTTTCCGGCTTTTGCTTTGCGTTTTAACAGGTTAGCTCCCGCTTCAGTGTGCAGCAGCGATAATCTCTCTGGCAGCAGACCCGTTTCATGGCAACACCTGACTCATAATAACTGTTAACTCTCCTGAATATTTATTCATCTACTGCTCGGAAATAAACATTAACCCTGCTGAAAATTCTCTGCTGCATATATAAAATGAACAGCTCTGAATAATCGGATGCCTCATCGATTAAATTTTCGAATCGTAAACATGCCTTTAATGCGTTAAAGAAAATATTAAGAGACACCCGCTTCGTAGTCACTTATCATCAGCTTGAAAATAAAAATCACACTATATTTCCTGCCGCCCGAATCACATTTCGCTCCGGACAGTTTTCTTTTTTCGCTCCGTAATCAGACGGTGCGGGGGTTCTACACACATGCTCAACAATCTCAACGGCGACAACGAACGCCGAAGCCGCGCTTTACAGGCGCTGCGCGACCCTGATGAAAGCCGCGATGAAGTGCTGCGGAAGTTTGTCCGGTTAGCCAGTCAGGCCCTGGGTATTCCGGGCAGCTTTATCTCGGTGCTGGATGATGAATTTCAGACCGTACGCGCGTCACACAATTTTGATCTGCAACGCTCAACGCGTGCGGACTCACTCTGCCGCCACGTGGTTGACAGTGACAGCGCGGTAATCGTCCCTGATACGTATCATGATGCGCGTTTTGTTACGCATCCCCTGATCACCGGTTCACCCTTTATTCGCTTTTATGCCGGTGTGCCTCTCAAAACCCGTGACGGCATTATTCTGGGGACGCTCTGTGTAACCGACACCCAGCCACAGGCATTTGCCAGTGACCAGGTGACGACACTGACGCTGCTCTCCACGCTGGTGATGTCCTTCCTGGAAGCCTGGCATGCGGCAGGGTTCACCGATCCGGTGACCGGACTGCCTAACCGTCAGCGCCTGATACGGGATTTGCAGTATCTGGCCGTGGCCGGTGATACCACGCCACGCCGTCTGGTTCTGATTGATTGCATCGACATGGGGCGCGCATACGAACTGGCACGCACCATGGGAATGACGCCGGTAGAGAGTCTGCTGAAAGATATGGCTACCCTGCTGCCGCTGCGCCTGCGTCCGGCGGTTGGGGAGATGATCTATACCGTGGCCACCGGCCGGTTTGCGATCCTGACGCGAGCCGACAGCCGACTCAGCGCAGCCTGGGTAGCCGGTCGTCTGGAAGGGATCAGTGCAGATATGGACGATGGTCTTTCAGTCGCACTGACACCGCATACCGGTGAGACCGGATTTGTTGCGGGCAGCCTGCCAGCGTCTGAAATATTACGTCGTGCGGTCAGTGCCCTGAATGATGCGATCGGGCGCGGACTGCCCTCTCATCGCTTTGACGCTGAGGCAGAAACCCAGCGTTCAGAAGATTTCATGCTGATGACCGATCTTAAAACGGCATTACACGAGAACATCGGGCTTTATCTGGTCTATCAGCCAAAAATCTGCCTGCAAAGTGGCAAGCCGGTGGGTCTGGAAGCCCTTATCCGCTGGTTACATCCCAGCAGGGGCGAGCTTTCTCCTGGCGCCTTTATCCCGCTGGCTGAACAGACCGATCTGCTCTCCGTACTGACCGCCTGGATTATCGATCAGGCGGTCGAACGTCTTAGCCGGCTGCGCAACAACTGCATCCAGTTGCCATTGACGATCAACGTCAGCGTACGCGATTTTGCGCGCGAAGGGTTCGCTTCAGCGCTGGAAAGCAAGATGGTTAAGTCTAAGCTCCCGACCTCTCTGCTGGGGATCGAATGTCTGGAGACCGAACGTATCCTTGAAAGCCCCACCGCTCTGCGTGGACTGGAGATGCTTAAAGAGCGGGGATTCACGATTTCACTGGATGATTTTGGCACCGGCTACAGCAATATCAGTTATCTGCGTCGTATGCCGCTGGATGTGATTAAGCTGGATCGTTCTCTGATCAGTGAGCTTTCCTCAGATACCGCTTCACGCATCATTGCCCGCAGTATTATCGCCATGCTCAAAGAGCTGGACTACACCGTGGTGGCAGAAGGCGTGGAGTGTCCGGACGCAGTATCCTCCCTGACAGAGTATGGCTGCGATCAGGCTCAGGGCTATTTCTATTCGAAGCCGCTGAACGAAGAAGCCCTGGATCACTGGCTGCACTGGAAGCTTCGTGGCGAGTGTCATTAAACTGACGGCAACGCGATCTGATCTCAGATTGCGTTGCTGCCAGTCTGAACGTCTCAGCCCGCCCGCCTTTTATCATTCAAAAATTATGATCAACTTCAGCAAAACTTAGCTATTCACGTTCAGGATGAACGCGCCTATCATTCATTCCATCGAGGTGAAACGCCTCTCCCTGAATGAAAAACGCTAAGGAATCGACCATGAAAACCATCAAAACTTTCGTTGCTGTTACTGCATTACTGGTTTCTTTCGGTAGTTTTGCCGAGAGCATTACCGCCACCGCGTCGACACTGGATGCTGCTGAAGCGAAAGTTGCGGCGCAGGCCAAAGATGCTGGCGCATCTTATAAAATCACCGGCGCACGTGTTGATAATCGTGCTTATGTCTCTGCTGAGCTGATTAAATAACCTATATCGAATTGATGCGATGAGGCTGCCATTACGGCGGCCTTTTTTTTTATGCAGCGGGCATCAGCCGGAACGAATTTAAAAACGTTAAAGCTGTTCGGTAATATGCCGCTTCGCTTACTGCCACCTGCTCTGGTGCAGTCTGTGCGTCAGTGGATAAGTAGGGATGAAACATTTTTTGAACAGTGTTAGCGTGTCCGCAACAACCCTATAAAGCGGAGCTGCACATGCTGACTACCATAATTTATCGCAGCCATATTTCAGATGATTTTCCCATCAAAACCGTGCCCGCGATGGTCGACAACGCCAGCACAATTAATGCCGCTCACGACGTGACCGGCATCCTGTTATTTAACGGTACCCATTTTTTTCAGCTGCTTGAAGGGCCTGAAGCGGGCATTCAGGCGGTCTATCAGCGAATCTGTGCGGATCGGCGTCATCATAATGTGGTGGAACTGATGCGCGACTATGCGCCTTCCCGCCGCTTTGGTAATGCGGGCATGGAACTCTTCGACCTGCGTGAACACGATAGCTCCTCGCTCCTGCAGGCAGTGCTGGATAAAGGGACATCGAAATATCGCCTGACCTATGATGATCGGGCACTGCAATTCCTGCGGACGTTTGTTGAGTCCCGCGAGAAAGAGAACTACTACGAAGTACTCCCGCCGGGTTACTGGGAGTTTATTTCTGAACATAATGATGTGCCGGACTCCCGCCCCGAAACCGAAGGCGTCAGCTTCCGTCCAGTGGTGGATCCCCTGGCGCGTCAGGTCACCGCAATTGAAGCCGCCACTCTGCGGCCGGCTTCCGCCGACGAGGCCTCTGGCGATCAGCTTTACGTTAACGATCTGGAAACCGTGAAAAAGACATTTGCACGCGCTGCCCTGGTCTGCCCGGACGGTATGACACTCTACGTCAGCCTCCTGCCGATGACGCTGGTGGTGATACCCGATGCCGTCGATCAGATTGTGTCTGCTATTCATCAGGCGGGACTGGTTCCTGAACAGGTTGTTATCGGTGTGAGTGAAACCGCCGTAATCTCGCAGCTGGATGCCTTCTCTGAAGCGGTACGCATGCTGAAAGCAGTCGGGATCAGCCTGTCGATCGACAATTTCGGCGACGGCTCCGCAGGATTGTCGTTGCTGACGCACATCCAGCCCGATCGCATTCGCATTGATGCCGGTATCACCCGCGATGTCCATCGCAGTGGGCCTAAGCAGGCGGTGGTGCAGGCGATTATCAAATGCTGTTCAGCGCTGGAAATCACCGTCATTGCGGCGGGGATTGTACAGGCGGAAGAGTGGATGTGGCTGGAGGCCGCGGGTGTGATCAATTTCCAGGGCACGCTGTTCGCCGCCGCTGGTCGCTACGAAGCGCAATCCGTTGCCTGGCCGGAATACCGGGAGGCGATGTAACAAACGCTGTCCGCACGGTGATTAAGCGGTATGCCACAGAGCGGCCGCTTTTTTCGCCACTGCTAAGCGGGGTGATGACAAAACCTGAGCTGAGCAATGCCCTTCCCACTACTCTTACCATCCCAGTAACATCCCGTTCTGATGCTCAAGATCCGATGACGCTGCAGGACACCTCCCCCTCTTCTGACTGCGGGCAGTGCTGCCTGCAGTTTATGATAACCACTATAGAGAGTAATTTTACCTGTTTAACTACTGTGGAGAGCAGTTACGCGGTCACCGATCATCACTTAAAGTATCAAAATGGGACGGATATCCACTGTAGCGAGTAAATTACGCTTTACATGTTATCAATAACCACTGTAGCGAGTAACTAAGGCAGGCTACAAAGAGCACAAGCCTTTACATCCCCTATTTTGCGGGGCAGATGCACTGCTTACTCACACAGCAACCACTATAGCGAGCAGAATGATCAGTAACGCAGACTCACCATGAATTGCAGCGCTCTGCAGGAGTAATGAAGTTGAGCGGCGCGTATAAGGCCTGTTCTGTCGCTGAATCCGTGTCTCTGTCAGCAGTGGTATCTCTGACAGCTAACCACTATAGCGAGTAACACTTCAACTGTGCTCTGATTGAGGAATCTGACCCAATCTCGCCCCCGAAAGCGCTAATTATGATAGTGAGCACTTACATCAATAAGATAAGAGCCCGCTCAAATCACAGGACAGTGACGATCACAACCACTATAGCGAGTGAGTCTCTCTTTTCTGGTCCCACTTAATAACCACTGTAGCGAGAATATTGCTGTCTTCCGCGCGAAGATTTGATCATTTACTGGTCACATCAGTCATAAAATCACCCGATAACCACTATAGCGAGTGGTTTTGTCCGCAGAATATCAGGAAAGGTGCGCCTTAGACGCAGAAAGCAGGAAGGATAACCACTATAGCGAGTAAAACAGGTACGTCGCTTTTTCTTCACATCCCTCTTCAAGAACCCCCTGCCCTGCCGCGAACCCGGTTCAAAGCCCTCTATGAAAAAAGGTAACCACTATAGCGAGTACTTTCAGGGGCACTTTCTGTCGGCTTTGCCCGTGTGATAGCCGCTGATGAGAGTAAGTAACCACTATAGCGAGTAAGGAGAGGGTCAGCTGCGCGAAGGGTTGTCCTGAGAAAGAGGGTTAAGATGCTATTGATGGGATTACAGGGGGATTAAAGCGTTACTGATTCGCAGATAACCACTGTAGCGAGTACCGTTACTCGCTACAGTGGTTGTCGCATATTCTCAGTTACTTCGCCTGTTTTCTTATCCAAAAAAAATATCTGGTGAACGTTTAACAGGCAGGGATCGCCACAATGCCTGAACTGACAGGGCATTACTGCTTTTTTTGCTTCCTGATTTTGTTCAGTAACTCTTTTTCTTCACGTGAAACCATCACCAGCTCACTGCTCTCCTCTTCGATCACCAGCTCAGGCGGGCTGACGTCAATAATGCCGGGATCGATATCAAGATCGTCAAAATCATCCATTTCATCATCGATGAGGCCGGACTGGCTGAGCGGCAGTTCAGCCGGACGCAGCTTAGGATGACGGTAATGGACCCAGAAATAGACGGATGAGCCGCGTCGGGTTTCGGTGTAGTCCAGATAGCCGATCTCTTTTAACTGCTCCATGGCCTTTCTGACGGTCGCATTCTGGGTAATCACGCGTGAGGTCAGATTAAGCCTGGCACGCAGACGCGCCATGGATATCGGAGCAGGCTTTGGTGGAAGGCTTTCAATGAAGGTGTAGAGAGCCTGAGCGGACTCTTTGCGTGCCAGTTCATTAATAGCTTTAAGCTGCAGCAGAACCTTTCTGTCGAACTGATAGAGCTCAAAGATCTTGGGATCGGCCTGCAGCGTTACCGTGTCTTTCTTGACGCTGTATTTAGCCGACTGCACCAGGTGCGTCGTGTAGTTCTCTCCGCCCTTGCTGGTAAACGTCAGGGTATTTGATGCAATACGTGTCAGAGACGCGTCCAGACGGCTCCTGAGCTTCGAGGAGAGCCTTGCCGAGGGTATGCCACAGAGTTTTGCGAATTCAACGAAAGAGAGCGTTACAGTGTCTCCCAGACACTCATGCGTCGCGAAGGCACGAATGATCCCGACCCAGGTTTTAAAATCGTTATCCATATCCAGGCGGGCACCCAGAATCTTTATGTTGTCATAGCCTTCCGACCTGACCAGGGATAACTGTTTAAGATCCTGTGTGACATCCATCGCGTTCATCTGGTTTTTCTGACTGCGCGCCGTGGATTTCAGCGTCGGAACAAATAAGCCAAGCCGCATCAGCGCAACCGGCTGCACGGTGTTATTACTGTTGGGGGTAAGAGTAACAACTTCACCTGTACGTTTGTCTGTTTCGCTAAATGCATCAGCTATGTTCAGGATATCTGGTTCTTTTCTTGGCATTAGGAAGATCCGTGATGTGAACAGGCGAGACCCGCTGTTACTCGATACAGTGGATACTATCACTCACTACAGCGGTTAATCTACTTGCCATAGTGGTTATTTCTCTCGATACAGTGGTTACTTTACTCGCTATAGTGGTTAGTCACCCCGTCTGAACGCAGACATACCAGGGCCTGGCGCACGATGGGGATCTTTCAGGAACTTATTAGGATCTTAAGAGGATCTGTTACTGGATCTATTCAGTGGATAACCCGTCAGAAATGCCAGTCAAAGAATCACTCAACTGCATTACCTTTTTCCGGAATCCCCCTCTTTCATCCCAGACGGTCAGTAAAATCCTGACTGCTAAGCCTGATCAGGGTTATGCACACGATAAAAGCCCGTTTACTCGCTACAGTGGTTGTTGGGTACTCGCCAGCGCGGTTGCTTTTCTCGCTATAGTGGTTGTTATACTCCCTATAGTGGTTATTCTTCTCGCTACAGTGGTTACTGACACCCTCTAAGGCCTTGTGTCCCAAGGCTTCAGACGTTGCGGGGATCTGTTTAGGATCTCAATTTGATCTATTGAGGATCGACCAATTGGATCTGACCTGTGGATAACGGGGATAAAACAGACACAACCGGGAAAAGGAGGCATAGCAGATGGCGCTGATTTTCTAACTGATTTTCTAACTGGTTGGGTAAGGCCATGATCAGCGACGAACAGCTGTTCAGCAGAAAGTTAATTGTAAAATCGGTTTAACACAGAGCACAGGTATAACCACGTTCGACATTAATCAATAACCTTTCTGGTAATAAGGCTATTAGATTTTTACTGAGGACTGTGAAAATCTGTTCGTTCCGAGTGGATTTTCACCCTGGAGAAAATGGTTTACACTATTGATATTAAAGGATTTATTTATGATTTTCATGATGAAAACACCACGCAATCAGCTATCCTGCACACCATTCCTGATGAACGGGTATAAATAATCTCCGGAAGTGCTTATATGCAAATTAAAGGTAATAAGCATCACATGAGCACAAACGTCGAACAATAAAGTTCAGTGACAGGAAACGATAACCATCAGCACCAAAATGCTGTTGACGAAAACGCGAAGCATAGATGACATCATTATCAGCCAGGTGTTCTAATCGCTCACAACCAGAAATGCAGAGTTAACTGAGTGAAGAGTTCAGGCAGGTAATAACATAAAGATGATTACAGGCATCCGGACATTCCCGGCCATCATAAAATGATCTTTAGAGATTTAATGCCTGCTTTATGACTAATCACCCCCTCCCCTCTTTCACAAGCATTACTGCTTCGTGGCTCTAAAATTAAACTCCAGAGTGACTGGCTGGAATAGAGCTATACAGGGTTGCTCAAACCCAGGCTGAAGAAAGAACGGAATCATTCTCCTGAGTATGGAGAACTACTTCTAAACAATGCTGAAACTTTAGTGTGCAGAATGATGATGAAGAAGGCCTGAATAAGATGGATGAGTATGCCAGATAGGATCAAAGTGAATGAACGAAATCGGTAATCTCTGATTTGTTTACTCGATGTCGTATATATCTCTCAGAGCGTAAACCAGCTGCAGGCAGTGAAGCTATACACATTTCAGACAAAAAGCAGGAGCATAGTAATACTTCTTTCAAAGCAAATTTTCACCATCCGATTTCACGTCTACTTATCTGATTTAAAACAATTTTTCTGATATTTTCATGGTGAAAACACCGTGCATTCCCCCTGAACATCTTCAGGTGACTCCTGCTTTAAAAGCCACGTTAATAATAGTCGTCAGCCGGAATAAAGCGCGCATAACGCTTCAAAGCCGCTTTACTGACACGATCCAGAATCTCTTCAACTTACTCACTTCGGCGGATATGAAGCAGTCCAGCCAAAAACCTCTTCCTTCAAAATCACCTGTATCTCTCATCCCAATCTCACCATCCGTGCCAGAAAATCCAGGTTTTTGTCATTTTTCTAATAAATTGGCAGGTATGCCCTTTTTGTGTAGTATGCAAAAAACATTAACGCAGAGGGGCTTATGAAGCGTGATTATGGTGGAGTGCTGGAAATGGCCACACGGGCCAATTCCATGTTACACGGACTGAGTAACCACATTGAGCAGCAGCGTCAGGAATTCAACCAGACCGGTTTTTATCAGACCTTCTCACGCAATGCTGTCGCCAACATGCCCTTGCTGAGTAAGCACGCTGTTGTCGCCGCGATTGGTGATATGGAAGCAGCAGGCTATCAGTTTGGTAAGAAACAGACCGGCAGTACCTCCCAGTACGCCCTGACCATCGAGAACGTGGTCGACATCTATGCGCATCGTAAAGTGCCGAAATATCGCGATCGCCACGATGGCCCCTTTGTTGTGTTTGTAGTCAGCCTTAAAGGCGGCGTCTCTAAAACCGTCAGTACTGTCACGCTGGCACACGGTATGCGCGCGCATCCTTCTATGCTGCATAACGACCTGCGTATTCTGGTTATCGATTTAGATCCCCAGGCATCGAGCACGATGTTCCTGAGCCACACCAACAGCGTGGGTTCCGTTCTGGAAACGGCAGCGCAGGCGATGCTGAACGATCTTGATGCAGACCAGCTTCGTGCACAGTTTATCAAACCAACCGTCATGCCAGGCGTGGATGTCATCCCTGCCTCAATCGATGATGGTTTTGTTGCCAGCGACTGGGAAGAGCTTGTGGCTGAGCATCTGCCTGGCGTTGCACCGTCAGAAGTATTGCGTCGCAACGTGATTGATCGTCTGGCGGGGGATTATGATTTTATCTTCCTCGATACCGGCCCTCATCTGGATTCCTTCATGCTGAATGCGATTGCGGCCAGTGATGTGCTGCTGACTCCGACGCCACCCGCGCAGGTCGATTTCCACTCCACGATGAAGTATCTGACGCGCCTGCCGGAAATGCTGGAGCGAATCGAGTCCGAAGGGATTGAACCGCGACTCAAAGCCAATATCGGCTTTATGTCTAAAATGACGTCTAAACACGATCATCTGACTTCGCAAAGCTATGCCCGCGAAGTGTTTACCAAATCAATGCTGGATTGCAGCTTACCGCGACTGGATGGATTTGAGCGCTGTGGCGAATCCTTCGATACCGTGATCAGTGCCAATCCTTCCTCTTATCCGGGCAGTGCGGACGCGCTGCGCAAAGCTAAATATGAAGCCGAGCAGTTCTCACGGGCTGTGTTTGACCGCATCGAATATATCAGGAGTACCCTGTGAGCAAACCTATACAGCGCATTGGCCGCAAGTTTGGTGATTCTGCTATCGCGAACATGATCGACAGCAGCAGCCAGTCGCGCACCTTTACGCTGAAGTCGGGCGCGAAGGCGACATTTGTTCGCCAGCTCATCCTGCATGATGATATTGAAACCCGAACCAGCGTTGACCCCAAAATCAACGGCCGTGACCAGAGCACGCTGACGCCGGAATCGCTCCAGGAGATCACCCGTACCATTACCCTGCAGCAGTTTTTCCCGGCTATCGGTCGTGTCAACGGAGACAAAATTGAGATCATGGACGGCTCACGCCGCCGCGCCGCATGCATTCTTTCCGGTGCCAGTCTGGAAGTGCTGGTCACTGCGGATGAACTGAGCCTCAGCGATGCGCGTCAGCTGGCCGCGGATATTCAGACAGCGAAAGAGCATAACCTGCGAGAATTAGGTTTGCGCTTTATGCTGATGAACGAAAATGGCATGAGCAAATCGGAGATTGCTAAAGCAGAAGGTATCTCTAACGCGAAGGTCTCGCGTGCGTTCCAGGCGGCAGCCGTTCCCGCTGAGTTTATCGAGCTTTTCCCGGTCGTCTCCGAGCTGACCCTGCAGGATTACCAGTTGCTGCTTGATGTCTGGGAAGAAGCGAAAGCGGAAGCGGTAGAGGTCTCTGCGCTGGTCAGCGAGATCCAGCAAAGGCTGCATGCAGATGATTCCCTGCAAACTGCCAATGCGGATGAGAAGAAGAGCGCTATCCTGAATGGCTTCAAAAGCGCGCGTCGCCAGTTAAAGAAACCGGCGCCTGTCAGCAAGACGGTGACGGAAAAGCTGGCAACGTTTACCACGGCCAATACCTATGCGCGTCGTAAAACCAATGACGAGAAGCGCACCGTGCAGTATGAATTCAGTCGTCTGCCAAAAGAGATAGCTGAACAGATTGATGCATCGATCAGACAGATACTCTCTACACTGAAGTAATCTTCACTATGCTTCACCGATACCCGAACCGGCCGCTGCGCCGGTTTTTTTTGTGTTAATCGCCCGCAGCTGTAAAGCCCCCTCCATGCCTGACTCCTTCAAAAGATCGACGCTTCTGTTAATTACCCATCACTTCAGAAGGGTAACGCTTGAACTCGTCACAGATTAACGCTATAGCTAAAACGGTTTAGCTATCTGGATTAATCGGAGGAGTTTTTATGTCTGTTCGCGTATGGTGCCTCGGGGATGCCGTGGTCGATTTACTGCCCGAAATGCCGGGACGCCTGATGCAGTGCCCTGGCGGAGCACCCGCTAATGTCGCCGTTGGAATTGCCCGTCTGCAAGGAAACAGCGGGTTTATTGGCCGGGTAGGCGCTGATCCCTTTGGTGAGTTTATGCGGCAGACGCTCAGTGAGGAGAACGTTGATACCCGCTATATGATCGCCGATTCACAGCACCGCACCTCAACCGTGGTGGTCGGACTGGATGAGCAGGGCGAGCGTTCCTTTACCTTTATGGTGCGGCCCAGTGCCGACCTGTTTCTTGAACCGTCGGACCTGCCCGCGTTTCAGCGTGGAGAGTGGCTGCACTGCTGTTCGATTGCCTTAGCGGCTGAACCTTCACGGAGGGCGACGCTGACTGCAATGCAACAGATCCGTGCGGCAGGCGGCCATGTCAGCTTCGATTTAAATCTGCGTGAAGACCTCTGGCCCGATCCGGCACAGCTGCATGCGGTGGTGAACGAGGCGCTCCGTCATGCCGATGTGGTCAAACTCTCCGACGAGGAACTCGATTTTCTCTGTCCGGGTCAGGAACCGGCCGACAGTATCCCGCAGCTGGCCGCGCGATTCAGCATTCGCTTATTACTGGTGACGCGGGGCAGGGAAGGGGTGATGGCCTGCTATCAGGGCCAGATAACCCACCATGCCACCACACCGGTAGACAGCGTCGACACGACCGGCGCAGGTGATGCCTTCGTGGCCGGATTACTCTGGGGACTGGCGAAGTCGGGTCTGCCTGCCGATGAATCGCAGCTGGCCATTTGTCTTGCCAGTGCACAACGCTGTGGCGCACTGGCAACCACGGCGAAAGGTGCCATGACAGCACTTCCATGGCTCCACCAGCTTGACGATCTGGCCGGCTAAACGTCCTGCAACAGCCCTGTTTTGCGAGCTATCTCACAATCACTAAACCGGTTTAGCAATTTTCATTGCAGAGGGAAATTACCCGTGGCTATGATTTGCGCCTAAACCGGTTTAGCAAAAAAGACCGGTGATGATAGCCTCTCCTCAGGGATATAAAAAAATGAAAAAAAGCACGTTAGCAGTCGCCCTCTCTACGCTATTCCTTTCCACATCCGTCTGGGCCGATCCCAGCATGAGCAGCATCGAAGCACGCCTTGCGGCGATGGAGCAGCGACTGCAGGCAGCCGAGCAGCGGGCAAATGCCGCCGAAACCCGCGCTGAGGTCGCCGAGAAGCAGGCTCAGCAGCTGGCGGCAATACAGCAACAGAACCAGACCTCCACCGCTGAAGTCGCTCAGCGCACCGCGAAGCTGGAACAAAAATCTGCCGATGAAGGGGGCTTTGAGTTTCACGGTTATGCCCGTTCCGGATTGCTGATGAACAGCTCAGCCGCCAAAACGCAGGGGGGACCGACAGTCACCCCGGCTGGAGAAACCGGCGGTCACGTCGGGCGTCTGGGTAATGAGCCGGATACTTACGTTGAACTCAATCTCGAACATAAGCAGACGCTGGACAATGGCGCCACCACCCGCTTCAAAGCGATGCTGGCCGATGGACAGCGCACTTACAACGACTGGACGGCTGCCAGCAGCGATCTCAACCTGCGTCAGGCGTTTGTTGAGCTCGGTCAGCTTCCGACTTTCACCGGCGCGTTCGATAACGCAACGGTGTGGGCCGGTAAGCGTTTTGATCGTGATAACTTTGATATTCACTGGATCGACTCCGATGTGGTGTTCCTTGCCGGTACCGGTGCCGGTATTTACGACATGAAATGGAGCGATCAGGCGCGCAGCAACATATCGCTGTATGGCCGCACCTTTGGCGACATCGAAAACAATGAAAACACCGCGCAGAACTACATCCTGTCGCTGAATAACTTTGTCGGCCCGGTGCAGATGATGATCAGCGGTATGCGGGCGAAAGATAACGATGATCGCCGTGATATCGACGGGCTCAGAGTCAAAAACGATGCGGCAGAAACCGGCGTACATGCGCTGCTGGGCCTGCATAACGACAGTTTTTATGGCCTGACAGAGGGCACATCGAAAACGGCACTGCTCTATGGCCATGGGCTGGGTGCAGAGGTGAAGTCGATCGGATCTGATGGCGCACTGTTGCCGGAAGCGAACACCTGGCGTCTGGCGAGTTACGGTATTACCCCGCTGGGCGGTGGCTGGCACATTGCGCCTGCCGTGCTGGCCCAGCGCAGTGACGATCGTTACGTCAAAGGTGACAGCTATGACTGGGCGACAGTCAACCTGCGCCTGATTCAGGAAATCACCCGGAACTTTGAGATGCAGTATGAAGGCTCTTATCAGTACATGGACCTGCGTCCGGAAGGCTACAACAACCGTAATGCGGTCAGCGGCAGCTTCACCAAACTCACCGTTGCACCCACCCTGAAAGCCGGTGATGTCGGTGACTTCCTTAAGCGTCCTGAAATTCGTCTGTTTGCAACCTGGATGAACTGGGATCACCGGCTGGATAACTATGCCAGTGACGACGCGTTCGGCAGTAAAGGCTTCGACGCCGGTGGCGAATGGAACTTTGGCGTACAGATGGAAACCTGGTTCTGACCGGGAGGCCCCGGATGCCGGGGCCTCAGTAATACGCGGATAAAAACATAACAAGACTGAGGTATGTATGGACTATGTAAAAATATCGCGGGCCCTGCTGCCGCTGCTGGGTGGCAAAGAGAACATCGCCAGCGCGGCTCACTGTGCGACCCGGCTGCGGCTGGTGCTGGCAGATGATGAGAAAGCGGACACCACTGCGATTGGCCGGATTGAAGGCGTTAAAGGCTGCTTCCGCAATGCGGGACAGCTTCAGGTTATCTTCGGTACCGGGGTAGTGAACAAGGTCTACGCCGCCTTTATCGCCGAGGCGGGTATCAGCGAATCGAGCAAGTCTGAGGCCGCTGATATTGCAGCGCGTAAGCTTAATCCTTTCCAGCGCATTGCCCGCCTGCTGTCGAATATCTTTGTGCCGATCATTCCGGCGATTGTGGCATCAGGTCTGCTGATGGGCCTGCTGGGGATGGTCAAAACCTACGGCTGGGTCAATCCGGAAAATGCGCTCTATATCATGCTGGATATGTGCAGCTCGGCGGCCTTCATCATCCTGCCGATCCTGATTGGCTTTACTGCAGCCCGCGAGTTTGGCGGTAACCCGTTTCTGGGCGCGACCCTGGGCGGCATTCTGACACACCCGGCGCTGACCAATGCCTGGGGCGTCGCAGCCGGTTTCCACACTATGAACTTCTTCGGCATTGAAGTGGCGATGATTGGCTATCAGGGCACGGTATTCCCGGTGCTGCTGGCGGTGTGGTTTATGAGTATGCTGGAAAAGCAGCTGCGTCGGGTCATCCCGGATGCGCTTGATCTGATCCTGACGCCGTTCCTGACGGTGATTATCTCCGGTTTCATTGCGCTCCTGATTATCGGACCCGCGGGTCGTATGTTGGGTGATGGCATCTCATTTGTCCTCAGCACACTGATTGCGCATGCCGGCTGGCTGGCAGGACTGGTATTTGGCGGGCTCTATTCGGTGATTGTCATCACCGGCGTCCATCACAGCTTCCATGCGATTGAAGCGGGGCTGCTGGGTAATCCTTCGATTGGCGTGAACTTCCTGTTGCCAATCTGGGCAATGGCGAACGTGGCGCAGGGCGGTGCCTGTCTGGCTGTGTGGTTCAAAACCCGCGATGCGAAGATCAAAGCGATTTCGCTGCCCTCCGCGTTTTCAGCGCTGCTGGGGATCACCGAGGCGGCCATTTTTGGTATTAACCTGCGGTTTATGAAACCCTTTATCGCCGGATTAGTCGGTGGCGCGCTGGGTGGCGCCTGGGTCGTCTCAGTACACGTCTATATGACTGCGGTCGGGCTGACCGGTCTGCCGGGCATGGCGATTGTGCAGGCGGGCTCTCTGCTCAATTATGTAATTGGCATGGCAATCGCGTTCACAACCGCGTTTGTGATCTCTTATCTGCTCAAATACAAAACGGATTCAGAATAATGGCCTCATCAACACGTCTTGCCGCCATTCTGCAGGCGGTGATGCAAGGTATGCCAAAGGCGCTCAGCGACAGCCACTACCCCGGCTGGCATCTGGCGCCGGTAACCGGGCTGCTTAACGATCCCAACGGCTTCATCCATTTCGACGGTCACTATCATCTCTTCTACCAGTGGAACGCGCTGGGCTGTGCGCATCAGCATAAATGCTGGGGACACTGGCGCTCAGCCGATCTGCTGCACTGGGAGCATCAGCCCATCGCCCTGATGCCGGATGAGGAATATGACCGCAGCGGCTGCTACTCCGGCAGCGCGGTAGACGATAACGGGGTGCTGACGCTGATCTACACCGGCAATGTAAAGTTCGATGATGGCTCGCGGACTGCGTGGCAGTGCCTGGCGCAGCAGAACAGCGCGGGCGGTTTTGACAAACTCGGCCCGGTCATCGGCGTGCCGGAGGGCTACACCGGCCACGTTCGCGATCCCAAAGTGTGGCGTCACGAAGATCACTGGTACATGGTACTGGCCGCGCAGAATAGCCAACTGCAGGGCAGGGTACTGCTGTTGCGTTCTGAGACGCTGCGGGAGTGGGAGAACCTCGGCGAGATTGCGGGCAGTGAGCGGGGCGGTCTGGACGCCGCAGGCTACATGTGGGAGTGCCCGGATATGTTCACGCTTGGCGACAGCACATATCTGATCTGCTGTCCGCAGGGCGTCGCGCCCGAAGAGAAGCGTTATCTGAACAGTCACGCCTGCGCCTGGCTGAGTGGCTCACTGGATTATCAGCAGCCCGCCTATCAGCACGGCCCGCTGAACGAAATGGATGCCGGGTTTGAATTTTATGCGCCGCAGACCACGCTGACCGCGGATGGCCGGCGTCTGCTGGTGGGCTGGATGGGGACGCCGGACGGTGAAGAGATGGCCCAGCCAACCGTCGCACAGGGCTGGATCCATCAGATGACTTGCGTGCGTGAACTCAGCTCACGCAACGGCCGGCTCTTTCAGCAGCCAATTGCGGAACTGCAGGCGTTGCGGGAGGGAGAGCAACACTATAAGGGTCGGGCCGATGATGCACCGCCGATCGGCGCGCAGCGGCTGGAGCTGGAGTTAGAGCTGGAAAGTCAGGGCGACATCGAACTCAACTTTGCCGATACGCTGATCCTGACGTGGCAGCAGAATGAACTGCGGCTGGCCCGTCGTAGCCTGGTGACGGGAAAATGGACATACCGCTACTGGTCCGGCGCAGCCCGCCGGTTGCAGATCCTGTGTGACCACTCCAGCGTTGAGATCTTCATCAACGAGGGGAAAGGGGTGATGAGCAGCCGCTATTTTCCGGACCAGCCGGCGCTGCTGACTCTGCGCGGGTACGCAGAAGTGCAGGCCCGCTACTGGTCGTTACGTCGCTGCATGGTAGAATAAGCGCTTGTTTCATTAACCGATGCCTTGCCGTGAGAAAAACAAAACGCGTTACCATCAGTGACATCGCCGGGCTGGCTGGGGTTTCAAAAGCCACTGCCAGCCTGGTGCTCAACGGCCGTGGTGAAGAGTTACGGGTCGCGAAGGAGACGCGTGAGCGGGTTCTGACACTGGCCCGCGAACACCATTATCAGCCCAGCATCCACGCCCGGATGCTGCATGACGCCCGCAGTCATACGCTGGGGCTGGTGGTGCCGGAAATCACCAACCACGGTTTTGCGGCCTTTTCTCATGCGCTGGAAAATCTCTGTCGCGCAGCTGGTCTGCAGCTGCTGATCTCCTGCACCGACGAAAATGCCGGTCAGGAGATGGCCGTGGTCAACAACCTGGTGGCGCGTCAGGTTGACGGGCTGATTGTCGCCTCCAGTATGCTGAGCGACAGCGACTACGTCAGCCTCAGCGAACAGCTGCCGGTGCTGCTGTTTGACCGCCACATGAACAACACGACGCTGCCGTGGGTCATCACTGACTCAGTGACGCCGACTGCTGAGCTGGTTGAAAAGCTGGCTCGCGCCTGTCCGGAGGAGATTTACTTTATGGGCGGACAGTCCGAACTCTCCCCGACCCAGGATCGTCTGGCGGGATTCAGAGAGGGACTGACGCGGGCGGGCGTGACGCTGCAGCCGGAGTGGATTATTCAGGGTGATTACCATCCTGGCAGTGGCTATGAGATGTTTGCCGCGCTCTGTGATCGGCTGGGGCGTCCACCTAAAGCGATGTTTACCGCCGCCTGCGGCCTGCTGGAAGGGGTGCTGCGCTACATGAGCGAGCATAACCTGCTGACCAGTGACATCCGTATCGCCAGTTTCGATGACCACTATCTCTATGACTCCCTCTCCATTCCGATCGACACAGTAGAGCAGAATGTTCCGGCACTCGCGCAGGCCTGTTTCTCGATGCTGACCACGATGATTGCGGGAGAGGATCCGGTCAACAGCCAGCTCATCCTGCCAGCCACGCTGCGGCTTCGCGGCTAATCGCCGGGCGCTTCTGACCCGGCAATCGTTACCTCACCACTCAACCGGCAGGGCGCTGACGCCGCGCAGATTGGCCCTGTGATTGCGGCGAACGCCAGCAGTCACGGGCTGCATCTCTGGCAATCTTGTCAGCAAGACTTCTAACGCCATCTCCATTTCCGCCAGCGCCAGCCGGTAGCCCATGCAGTGATGGATCCCGCCGCCGAATGCCAGACAGCGTCCCTCATGCCGCCGGATATTCACCCGCTCCGGCGAGGTAAAGACCAGCGGATCGTGATTGGCTGCACCCAGACTCAGAAAGAAGCGGGTTCCGGGCGGGATGAGCTGACCGGCGACCTCAAGCTCTTCCAGAGTGGTGCGGTTGAGCAACTGCACCGAACTGTCGTAACGCAGACACTCCTCTATGGCATTGGGTATCAGTGCATGATTCTGCTTCAGACACGCCAGTTCCTGGGGATGGTCATGCAGAGCCAGAAGGGTGTTGCAGAGCATATTTGACGTAGTTTCATGACCGGTTATAAACAGCAGTATCACATTGGCGATGATCTCATCGTGGCTTAGCCGGTCGCCATCACTGCCGCTGCGCAGAAAAAGCGACACCAGATCACTGGCGTTGCTCTCACGGCGGGAGACAATCAGTGCGCTGAAATAACTTTCCAGCACGGCAAACGCGTCAGCGGCTTCCAGCAGATCCGCCTGGCTGATTTGCGGGTCAAAAACGTTGACCAGCGCGGAGGTAAGACGGCCCAGTTCAGGTGCATCCGACTCCGGGACATCCAGCATCCTGCAGATGATGCGCACCGGTAGCGGAAAAGCGAAAGCCTGAGCCAGATCGCAGGTGCGGCGGTCTGCCACCTTATCCACCAGTTCATGAGCGACCGTCAGCGCCATCTCCCTGAGGGGTTTAATCTCCCTGGCGCTGAACGCCTTCATGACCAGCGCTCTTAACCGGTTATGATCCGGCGCGTTGAGCACCAGAAACATTCTGCTGATCCCCTGAAACAGCGGCATATCGGCGGCGTCATCACCAAATCTCAGCCTGACACTTTCCATGTAATTCTTACCGACCCGCCGATCGTTCAGCAGGGCATCCACCACTGCGTGACTGCCGCTGATGATGATCTTATCTCCGGCAGGGATCAGCGGTCCCTGCCTATGGAGTTTCCGATAAAGCGGAAAGGGATTGTCAGCGTAGTCGGGATTCATGAGTTCATGAAGCTGCATAGCTTACTCCGCTGCCTGAGTATTAATGCAAACGCTGAATGCGGGAAAGGGCAGCGAAAAGGCTGTTTTTATCACTTTCACTGAGGTGGGGAGCGGTGAGTTGTGACATCAGAAACGCTTTGTCCTCCTGCGAGAAGGTGCCGGTCATCAGGCGCTGGCTGATTGCCGTCAGGAGCTGGGTATCCAGCTGCTCTATCTGCTTGCGGGTCTCGGCAAGATCCGTGACCGGAAGGCCACTGTCCGGTGCTGAGAGCCAGTCAGCCCGATAGCGATACTGAATCGCTTTGCTGGCATTCATCAGCGCGTGAACAAACGGCTCCACGGAGTGCGGCTCAAGCCCGGCCTGCTGAGCGTTCTGCAGCATATGATCCAGCACCACCTGCTCGCGCGGCAGATCTTCGATGGGCAGATGATGCAGTGCTTTATAACCCGCTACGGCTTTCATCACCTGCATACGTTCGTTTAATGCGGAGGAGAGTGATCCAAGAGAAACCGATGAAACCGAACCTGCAAAAACGTTACTGCACATAAAAAGTGAAGAGAAAAAAATTGCCACAAAGTGAGTCATTTGCCTGCTCCGTTGAAAAAAACTGGCACTAATTTAGGCATGAAAATGTCACTGTGTGTGATTATTTTGTTTTCAAAATGTGAACAGGCGTCGGTGTCTGCTGAATCCCCGCAGATAACTCATTTAAAGGCGTTTTTTCATTTTAAATTCATGAAAACTTCATATGCGAATGAAATTATGGCCGGTTGCATCAGGCTCAGTATGACGGTGACTGACATGTAAGCTGATTTTCCGCGTCCGGAATATAAGAGGGTTTTTTGGCAGGATAAAAGGGCGGTCAGGCAGGGCGGCAGCGCCGCCCGAATGGGTTTATGTGCTGTCAGGGAACGAATACGGCACGAACGCAGCCATCTTCTTTGTGCTTGAACATCTCATAGCCCCGTGGGGCTTCTTCCAGCGGGAAGCGATGCGTTGCCATAAAAGCCGGATTCAGTTCGTTTCTGGCAACATGTTCCAGCAGACGATGCATATAACGTTGCCCATGCTGCTGGGCGGTACGAATGGTCAGGCTCTTGTTGATCAGCAGTCCCAGCGGGAACTTATCCATCACACCATACACCCCGAGAATGGCGATGTTACCGCCTTTACGGCAGCTATAGAGTGCCTGACGCAACGCCGCGCCGACATCTGTTTCAAGATGCAGCATCTGTTTCGTCTTGTCATAGACCTGACTTAACCCTTCGCCACGCGCCTCCATACCGACCGCATCAATACAGCTGTCCGGGCCGCGCCCGCCGGTTAATTCCAGCAGCGCTTCGTTAACATCGACTTTGGTGTAATCCAGCGTCAGGCTGCCCGCAAAGTCGCGTGCCATAGCCAGTCGTTCAGGATAGCGATCAATACCGATCACCTGATGTGCCCCCATGAGCCACGCGCTTTGCTGCGCCATCAGGCCGACGCCGCCACAGCCCCAGACCACCACCGTGTCACCCGGATGAATATTACAGAAATCGGCCCCCATATAGCCGGTTGGGGCCGCATCGGAGAGAAACAGCGCCTGCTCATCGGTGACGCCTTCAGGCACCACGAAACAATCATTGTCGGCAAAAGGCACACGAACATATTCAGCGTGTGAGCCGGCATACCCGCCAAATGCGTGGCTGTAAGCGTAAATGCCACCTGTCGCATGGCCCAGCACCGTTTCGCCTTTCTCCCACTGCGGGTGAGTATTGTCACAGCAGGAAGGCAACTGATGCTGGCAATACCAGCAGGAGCCACAGGAGATAAAGGAGGGCACCACCACCCGATCGCCGCGCCGGATATTTTTTACCGCGCTGCCGACTTCCACCACCTCGCCCATGAATTCATGACCCAGGATGTCGCCCTCCCGCATACTCGGGATAAGGCCGTCAATCACGTGCAGATCGGAGCCGCAGGTGGTGGTAAGGCTGACGCGAATGATCGCGTCGTGGGGATTGATCAGGCCGGGATCGGCCACGGTTTCAACGCTTAAATCGTTAACACCATTCCAGCAGAGTGCGCGCATTTACACCTCCTTATCCTGACGTTCGCTATGGCGGCCCGCAGGCTGCCCCTGCAGCGTTGGGATTTCACCGGTCTCAGCCAGACTTTTAAAGCGATGTAACGCTTTGCTGGCCACCTCTTTCGGCAGCAGATCAAACAACGTCGTCACCTTTTTTCCCAGCGCGCCACCGGGCGGGGTGAAGTGCAGCGTCAGCGCCAGTTCAGTGCCCCAGTCACCCGGCGCCGGGCGCATCCGCAGCTCACCTTCATTGGGGATGTCAGCACCGTCAAGGGAGCGCCAGGCGATAATTTCGCCCGGCTGTGCTTCAATAATGCGGGTCTCCCAGCGGTAGTGCTTACCCAGCGGCCCCTGAATCTGCCAGTGCGCATCGCTTTTGTTAATCGGCGTTACGCTGGCGAAGTGGCTCATGATGCGCGGCAGCGTATCGGGATCCAGCCACAGTGCAAAAAGATCCGTGGCGGGCAGACCGACAGTAATCCAGCGTCGCAGGGTGAGGGTATGATCACCCGTGGTGGTCTCTGATAGAGTTGTCAAAACTTCCTCCGATAGTTTTTTCAGTGGAACGAAACTCACTGACGTTGAGTTAAGGACAGCTGGTGGGATTTTGCGAGCGAAGCCGCGCCATTCAAGTCATGTCAGCGATGCGGAAAAAGTTTTACGATGCGTGTCGGGTCGTCCGCACAGGATGAGGCCCTGCCTGACAGCGTTCAGGTATAATAGACGCCGCCAGTGTGGGCGTTTTTAGCAGCAAAAAGAGGGTGATATGTCGGTATCTCAGGCTTCTGCCGGTGGTAAAAGCGTCGCGGAATGGGTTGAGAGTCTGGAAAAACAGGCGGCAAACCGATCGGATGCGAACTGGCACAGAGGGCTAAAAAACAGCACCAAAATCGCCCTGGAAAAAATTAACGGTGCGTTTGATGCAAAATGGATCAGCGCAGAAGAGAGTCTGAATCTGAAACAGCGCGTTTACAGCGTACAGGACAAGTTGATTGAGCTGGCCTTGTGGTGATGTTAAATGACGACAAGGTCTGGGGCTAAATCGGCAGGCGTAAAAAACTGATATTTCAGCACGCAGTGACGCCCGGCATTTTGCGCACTTCGCAGCGAAGGGGTATTACCGGGCAGAATGGTGCCGGTCAGCAACGCCTTCTCACCATAGTGATGATTAAGCTGCTGCAGTAAACGCTGCTGAGCGCGCGCAGCGAGCCCACGGCCCTGATAAGCGGGCATAATCACTTCATCCATGATCTGAAACCCCTCAATAAAGGTCAGTCGCCGGGGAACGCAAATCATCAATCCAGCCACCATGTCCTGCCAGACAATCAAAAGAACATGTCCCCCGGCGATATCCTCCCGCAATTCCTGTTTGCTGGTTGCCATCAGCTGATCGCGCAGATGCGGCAGCGTGTGCCAGCTGGCGCGATAGGCGTGATTAATCGCCTGAAGACAGGCGGGAAAATCTCTCCGTCCAGCCTTTACCAGTGAAATGTCTTCGTCGGGGGGCAGGGCGTGTTTAGCCGAATCGCTGATGAATATCAGTTGATCGTTTAAGCCGATGTCGGGATGGCTTGCGGGCAACAGGATGCGCAGCTTTAAAGGTTTCAGCGGCTGCCACGCCTGCATGATGGCGCTGGCAACCGCATAATCGATGGGTCCATCGCGGGCAACAATCTCAATAAAAGGCTGGGCAGGATCGCCCCCCAGATAACGTGGCCCGGTAAGATAACGCTGGCCATTAACCGTCAGTTCGCGCTGCAAAAAGGTGTGCTGGGGCAGACCGGTTTCACGCCAGGGAAAGTTGGCGGAGAAATGATGATCGTGACATCGGGTCTGCTGCTGCGCCAGCCAGCTGGCAAGCCAGTCGCTGAGACAGTCAGATGAGACAGGAACAGTACGGTAGAGCGACACCATATAATCCAGCATAAGATTCCTTATTGCCCGCCGTCAGTAATCTCCTGCCTCTCTCCGCGTTCTGTCAGCACCGTTGCCGGATTGCAGATGAGGCTGCAAAGAGTGTAAACGATGTGCTCTGTTTATGACCATCTCAACCTGTCAGCCAGTGCTATTCCTTCCCTGCTGCATGAGAGCCGCGCGGGCTTAAAGGGATAAAGATGTATTCTGCCTGGGCCGGCTCAGAAACAGATGGTCAAATTAATTGATGGAATAAGAAGAAGTTGCCCAAAATAATAAATGAGAAATACGAAACTTAATTTTTACGTAAATATTACGGAATCAGATAATCGGCAGGCAATAAATGGATTATGCTAAAGAGGATGTTCAATAATTATAAAATGTCCGATCTTTTTAACACCCGGGGGTTACATGGTTCATATTGATTTATGCACCAAAGAGGGCGTGATGAAAGCTTATGCTTTTCAGACGCCTATGCAGGCAATGACCCTGCTCGAAAAAATTAAAGATGATGAATTTCAGTGGTTTAATCTGGAGTGGGAAGGGCATCGTTATGCCTGCCCGCATCATTTTATTAAAAGACTCAGCAGCCGTTCTTATATTAAAGCGTTCTGGCGTTAAAGCAGTTTAAATGATTATGCATATTCATTATTGCCTGTTACTGACGCTAATTTAATTAAACTGTCCGACGCGATTTTTAGTGGTAATGATAAACGGGGCAGAGCCTGCCCCGTTATTTCCAGCGTGCGGAAAGCGTACTCATCGCGGGCGGTGATAATAATAGTGAGTTCTCCGCGCTTATCCTGGCTCATTCAGTCTCATTACTGCCCCTTAATCATTTACGGCTGATGTTTGTCATGGCTCTGTGAACGCTAAAACCTGCTTTATGTAACGCCCTGCGATTTTGTGCTGCGGTGGGCAATACGCGGGGATCCACTATAAAGTCCCGTCTGTTCCCCCCTTGACCCGAAACGTCAACTGTTACACTCAGATGACACTTAATCCGGATCCTGACCGCAATGCTCCATCAAAAAATGCGCCTTCGTTCGCTGCTGACTTTACTCTCCATCGGGGGCGTCATTCTGACCTCCGGTCTTCTGCTGAGCGCGCTGCTGTTGTTTCAGAAGGCCAATATCGAAGACAGCCTGCTTGAGGGGAACATTGCCTATGCCCGGAAGCTGGCTGACACCACCGACCGTTACCTGGCGACTGCGCAACGTGAACTGGCCTGGAGTGCCTCGCAGATCCGGGATCTGAGCAATACTCAACGGCTCGAAGGAGAGGCCGAACGTCTGCGAATGCAGTCGGGCTTTTTCAACTCGGTGGTGGTGGTGAATCATGATGCCATCATTGCGGCAATCTCACCTGATAGCCTGAACCTGATTGGCGTGAAGCTGCACTCAGCTGCCAGCCTGCAGGCGATTGCGACCCAGAAGCCCTTTATCTCCGCGCCCTTTACCTCTGCCGCCGGTAACTATGTGGTGTTTTTATCTCAGCCGCTGTTCAGCGAACAGGGCCATTACCTGGGCTACATTGGGGGCACCATCTACCTCAAAAAACAGAGCATGCTAAGTGAGATCCTGAGCCAGCATTTTTACACTAAAGGCTCGACGGTCAGCGTGGTCAGCAATGAAGGGCTGATAATATTCAGTCACGACCCGGCGCTGGTCGGCACAAAGATGCTGCTGAGCCTGGCACTTCAGAAGCGGCTAGCCACCACGGAAAGCGGGCACTTCACGCTGGAGAATGACGGACAAAATTACCTCACCGGTTATGGCACGCTGCACAAGACCGGCTGGAACGTGTTTATTACCGGCACCTCTGAAACGGTCAGGCATATTCTGATGCGCACGGCGGAAAGCGCCATCTGGTTCGTTCTGGGCATTATCATCGTGACAGCGGGCGTGATTGCTTTTATGGCGGGGCGAATCGCCTCTCCACTGGAAAAGCTGGCGGACAGGGTGCGCGATGGCGGCAGCGAAGCGCAGGCAGAATCGCTCGCCACGGTTAAAACCTGGTATTACGAGGCTGACAGGCTCAAAGAAGCGGTGCAGGAGCATCGCCATGCGGTAGCAGGCCATATGGCTGCGCTGAACGATGAGGCGATGACCGATCCGCTGACCGGGCTTTGCAACCGACGCGGATTTTCGGCGCTGGCGACGCAGTCAGACAGCGACCAGGCACAGTGCGTCATCGCCATTGATATTGACCATTTCAAGAAGATAAACGACTGGTACGGGCATGACGCGGGTGACGCGGTGCTGGTGAGTCTGGCGGCGTTACTGCGCCAGCTCTGCCGCACCGGCGATATTGTCAGCCGGTTTGGAGGCGAGGAGTTTATTCTGCTGCTGCCGCACACCTCGCTGGTGGATGCCGCCCACACTGCGGAACGCATTCGTGAGACCGTCAGCACAACCACCTTCCCGTTTGCGGGTACGATGACGATATCCGCCGGGGTGGCTTCACGGGGTGAACAGGCTGGCGATCGCGAGGCTCTGCTTCGGCGTGCCGATGAGGCGCTCTACGAGGCAAAAGCGGCCGGACGTAATACGGTGATGATTGCCGGGCCAGACGGCTTCAGCGCATTTGAGCCGGACAGGTAAGATTTCAGGCTGGTGTGGGCTGTTCAGTACTTACTGCGTAATCGCCAGCCCAGCCACTCATCCAGCGCCGTTTCCGCCAGCGGCCTGGAGTAGAAAAAGCCCTGCGCCTGATCGCAGCCGAATTCGGTCAGTACTTTCACCGTTTCCTCATTCTCCACGCCTTCAGCCAGCACCATATAATCGAGATCTTTGAGCATCGCAATAATACTGCGGGCGATGACGCGCGACGCGGTATCAGACGAAATCTCGCTGATCAGTGACCGGTCCAGCTTGATGACATCCAGCGGCATGCGCCGCAGATAGCTGATATTGCTGTAGCCGGTGCCAAAGTCATCGAGTGAAATACCGAATCCACGCAGTTTCAGCATCTCAAGCCCCTGCATCGCGGTCGGGCTTTCCAGAATCCGTTCCGTCTCCAGACATTCCACGCCCAGTAGCGAAACCGGCAGCTTCGCCCTGATCATCCGCTCTTCCAGTTCGTCGGCAAAACCGTCGCGGGAAAAATCGCTGCTGCTGACGTTAATGGTAATCGGCAGCTGAATATAGCTGTTGCGAAGCCGGGAGAGCCGCGCGATGGCGTGCTCTGTGACCCAGGTTGTCAGCTCGCTGAGCAGTTCAGTTTGACCTGCGAAAGGTAAAAACTGTGCCGGTGACAGCTCACCGCGCACCGGGTGCTGCCAGCGGATCAGCGCCTCCAGTCCAATCGGCTTGCCGCTGTGCAGGCAGATTTTAGGCTGATAGGCGAGCCACAATCCCTTGTCCTGGCGGAGTGCCGTGGCCAGGTCATGCATCAGGGTGAAGTCCTGCGTATGGCGGCTATCGGTGGCCTCACTGAAGGGCATTGAGGCTACGTCACGGGTAATGGCCTCATGCAGCGCGCTGACTGCACGCCGCAGGATCTCCTGAGCGGGCATCTCCCCGGTGTTGAAGCTCGCTTCACCGGTATGCGTCGTCAGGGCGACCGACAGCCCATCGCCGATATCCGCGCTGATTCCCGCCAGCTTCGTTGCTACCCAGTTGGCTGTGAGTCTGCTCTCCTGACGTGTCAGCAGGGCAAAGCGCCCGGTTGCCACGGTATAGAGCATCTCCCCCGGCGCAGGACGCAGGCGCAGCGGCAGTAATGTCGCGACATCTTTCAGCAGGCTTTCAACCGGCCCCATGCCCATTGAGCGCGCAAGCTCATAAGCGCGCGGCATATCGATACAGTCAATCAGCACCAGGCGCCGTGGCGTGGTGTCACCGGAGGCGGCAAGAAACTGCAGGTCGCGAATCAGACGCTGACGATTTGGCAGGCCGGTTACCGGGTCGGCAAAACCGGCCGAGTACCAGGCCTCAAGAAATGACATCACCAGGGCCGCCAGCATTTTGAGCATCGCCACCTGATCGCCACCAAAGCGATGAGGCGCGGTGTCGGTCACGCACAGCGTTCCCAGTATCAGACCGGTGCTGCTTTTCAGCGGCACACCAGCATAGAAGCGGATAAACGGCGCGCCGGTAATCAGCGGATGGGCAGCAAAGCGGATATCCAGCAGCGTGTCGGGCACGACTACGGCGCTGTCCGTGTCAACGACGTGCCGGCAGAGCGAGTCCTGTCGGGAGGACTGAGTAAGCGTGAAATTATGCGCAGCCTTAACATGCTGCATCTCATCATCCAGTACGGAGATAAAGCTGCCGGGAATACCCAGAGCCTGGCTGGCGAGCCGGACGAACTGGCGCAACACCTCATCGCGACTTTCGTCGTTATTGCGCAGCGCGTGCAGGGTTCGCGTACGGCTATCATCGCCGTCGCTAAGGCTCATAAGCATGGATTCCTCCGCACCGGCTGGTTACGGAGCGAAATTAAACAGAAATGTTAAAGGATATGGCGTCATCACTACAGGCTATTTCTGAAAAAAGATATAGCCATGACGTTTTTATTTTTTATTGCGCCGCACGTCGCCGCTGGTCAGAATAGCAAATTATTTTTCTTTAACGAAATATTTTCGTAATGACGATTCTATTATTTTGTCGTTAAAAACTATTAATTTCTTAAATATCCTGCCAGTATATAAAGCATAAACATAGTGTGCGATATAATAACGCATTAAAGTAGATGACATAACTTATTTTTGCTTTCTTTTTTTAACTACACCAATGACAACATCGGGGAAAACCTCATGAATTCACTCAGGCATTTCACTATCCGCCGCGTTGTGCTGTGGATGATGATCATCTCACTGGGCGTCGTTGCGCTGGCTGGCGGCTACAGCAGCCAGATCGTGCGCGACATCTTTCGTCAAACCGATCGCTCAGAGGCGCTTACGCAGCAGCTGAGCTTTCTGGCGCGCAGCGCTATCGTCATGCAGAGCGGGTCGCCAGCAGATATTAAGGCTCTCGTCGCTGTAACCCCTGCCGATGCTGACTGGGACAGCTTCCGTGCCGCACTCACCACCACGCCAGCAGAGTACACAGCTGTGGCCCGCGCGCAGCTGGATAAGCTGAACCAGCAGCTGGCTGAGAATCAGGCACCCCTGAAAGCTGATCGGCATCGGCTGGAAAACGTATTGCTGGCAGCACTGATTGCGGCCGTGGCGTTGCTGCTGTTCTGCGACCGCTATCTGGTTGTCCACCTGGTGCGTCCGGTAGGTAAAATTCGCGGTCATCTAAAAATTATTGCTGATGGCGATCTGACGCGTGAGCCGGAAGACCTGGGGCGCAACTGTGTCGGGCAACTGGTGCCGCTGGTTAAAGAGATGCAGCACAGTCTCCTGCAGACAGTCAGCGCTATCCGCGATAACGCCGCCATTTTGCATCGTGAAGCGGGTGATATCGCCACGGGTAACGCCGATCTTTCCGACCGGACATCGACACAGGCCGCTGCGCTGGAGCAGACCGCAGCCAGCATGGAGGAGATCACCGTCACCGTGCGCCACAATGCACAGAATGCCCGTGAAGCGCGTGAACTGGCCGCCACCACCACAAATACCACGCATCAGGGCGTTGAACTGGTGCAGACAGTGGCAGCAGCCATCACCAGCATCGCGCAGGGATCGGAAAAAATCCGGCAGTTTACCGCCACCATTAATGGCATCGCGTTTCAGACCAATATTCTGGCGCTGAACGCCGCCGTAGAGGCCGCCCGTGCGGGCGAGCAGGGCCGCGGCTTCGCGGTGGTCGCCAGTGAGGTTCGTTCACTGGCGCAGCGTAGTGCAGCTGCCTCTAAAGAGATTGAAGAGCTGATTGCCGATACCGTGAGCCGCGTCGATGATGGCCGACGGGCTGCGGAAAGTGCAGGAACCACCATGGCAGCCGTGCTGCGCGGTGTTGATGGCGTCAATGAACTGATTGGGCAGATTGCGCTGGCTTCAGATGAGCAGAGCAAAGGTATCGCCCAGGTCACCGTCGCCGTGGCTGAACTTGACCGCGTGACGCAACAGAATGCGACGCTGGTTCAGCATGTGTCAGCGACGGCGAGCAGTCTCAGCGGCCAGACCGAAACGCTTGGCAGCGTGATCACCCGCTTTACCCTGCCGAATCATGCTGTTGCTGGGATGAATTAACGCGTTATGCCGACGAATAAAGTCGGCCGGGAAAATTCCGGTCAGGTATAACCTGGCCGGATATTTTTTATCTGTAAATAATCGCTGTCCGGCCCGGAATAAAAATTCATTATTATTCTTTATTTAAAGATTAAATGAATGTGTCACTGTTTTTGAGACTGTGATTGATGGTGATCATCATCTGGTCATTATCATCATTTAAGAATGGCGATGATTATTTTCAGTAGTGCAATAATTAACCGGTCAGTTAATTAAATATAATTACAGTTAATTTCTAAGGTTTTACTGATGCCTTACGCTTTCCTGACGGTTTCGGAATGCTGGCCTGTTAAAACTTAACTCAAATTTATGTTTTGGCCGCAGGCGTATTCATTCACCCGGCCTTCACACCGGGGCACCGTATGCGGAGCGTTTCATATGACAAATCAGATTTTACAGCGGCCTGTGGCCGTACAGCACAACGTGCGTGAACTGCGCGTTGCTGCCGGTCTCTCTCAGGAGATTGCAGCAGAACGTTTTGACCTGAGCCAGCGCGTCTGGCAGACCAAAGAGGCATCGAAAAATCCCGCGCTGCTCAGCCAGGGCGAGTATGAACTGCTGCTGCTGCTGGCCGGAGAGCATCCCAATTTTGAACTGGTGCCGAAGCTGAAAAAGTAAGGCTGGCAGCCGCTATTTTCCTGAAGTTAAGTCATGCCAGGCCGATATACAGAGACAAGCGAAGCGCATTGATGGCTCGTCTGATAAGCCCTGGCCAGATGATTCTGGCGTGGTCCGCCCTAAGCCGCTGATCCGCCGCAACCTCTCTGCCAGGCCAATTTTATTAACTGGCGCTTCATTGTCTGCGGTGCCAGCTTCATCGGGCTCAGCGCGGCAACCCGTTGCTGCAGAGTTCACTGACGGGCCTTTCTTCCGGCAGCGGGTCGGCAGCAAATTCTGCATGTCCTGTCTGATTGAACGTGTCCTCTTTACGCTGTGTCATGCCGGCCACAGCAGATTATATCTGAGGGGAGTTACGCTGAAACGTCCAGTTTATCATGATGCCGAGGCGGCTCGTCTCGACGCACTCAGGCAGTATAACCTGATGGATTCACCGCCAACTGATGCGCTGGATCGTCTCACCACGCTTGCTGCGCGACTGTTTAAAGTGCCGGTTGCTTTTGTGTCACTTATCGACGAGAAGCGGCAGTTCTTTGCCTCCCGCTACGGTCTGAATATCTCAGGTACTTCGCGCAACGTCGCCTTCTGCCACCATACGCTGGCGAAGGGCGATATCCTCTGCGTGCCTGATACCCTGAAAGATCCGCGTTTTCGTGACAGTCCGCTGGTTCATGGTTACCCCTTTATCCGCTTTTACGCGGGGATTCCGCTTTCAACGCCGGATGGCCATCATATTGGCACGGTCTGCCTGACTGACAGCCACCCGCGTGAGCCGCTGACGGCAGAGGATCGAAAGCATCTGACCGACATTGCCGCGCTGGTGATGGATCGCATGGAGATGCACCGTCTGGAGTTACTGCGCTACACCAGCCAGCAGCGGCTTGAGGCGATCTCATCTACTTCACCTGACGCTATTGTCTGCACCGACCTGCGGCGCGGCATCACCTTCTGGAATCCGGCCGCCACGGCGCTGTTCGGCTACACAGCAGAGGAGATGAGAGGTCAGTACGTCAGCGAGCTGATTCCGGCGCGCTGCCAGACTGACTACCGCATTGAACTGGCCCGGATTACCTCTGACGAGGCGGCGATCTCACATCCCCGCTCACTGCAGATATGGGGAGTGACGCGTGACGGTCGTGAGTTCCCGGCAGAAGTCTCTTTTTCAGGCTGGCGCGAAGAGGGTGAGCGGCTGGTGGGCATGATCATCCGTGATGTCACGGCCCGCTATGAAAGTGAGGCGCGTCTCTCTGAGCTGGCCTCAATGGATATGCTGACCCGCCTTGCCAGCCGTAGCGCCTTTATGGAGCAGGTCGGACAGCTGACCACGGCGGGCGTGCCCTATACCTTACTGATGACCGATCTCGATGGTTTCAAAGAGGTGAACGATACGCTGGGCCATGCCGCCGGGGATGCGCTGCTGTGTCACGTGGCTGAACAGATTCGCGCAGTGTGCGCCGGTGCTGTGACGGCCGCGCGGCTGGGCGGTGATGAGTTTGTGATTCTGTTAGCAGGCGGCAGCGCAGAAGCGGTAATCACAGCAGAAAAACTGATTGCGGCCGTTCAGACGCCGTTTCGTTATCACGACTCGCCAGTGGTGGTCGGCGCCAGTACCGGCATCGCCTCTTACCCGGAACATGGGCGCGATCCCTCTGCGGTGATGTCGGCCGCTGACCTGGCGCTTTATCGTGCCAAAGCGTCAGGCAAAGGCCGCAGTATCCTGTTTATGCCCGCGTTTCGTGAAGCGGAACAGCAGCGCCGCCGCTTTGAGCGAGAACTTGAAACGGCGGTGCGCCAGCAGCAGTTCACACTTTACTATCAGCCCCGCTTCGACGTTGAGAGCGGAAAGCTCACTGGATGCGAGACGCTGGTGCGCTGGCAGCATCCGACACGCGGTCTGCTGTTACCCGCCGAATTTATCGGCATGCTGGTTAAGAGCCCACTTTCTGTGACGCTGGGGGAGTGGATCATTCGCAGTGCTCTGGCGCAGGTCCGGCAATGGCAGGTTCGCGCACCTCATCTTCGTGTCAGCATCAATCTGTTTCCGCGCCAGCTTTCAGGTAACAGTCTGGAAGCGGTGATACGTGAGAGTGCTGGCGGCGACGCCGGTTTTGTTGAGCTGGAAGTGGATGAGCCACTGCTGGCTGTGCTGGTGCAGGATATGCCGGTTCAGGTTGAAGCGGTGCGCCGGACCGGAGCCTCGTTCATTATCGATCATTACGGGCGCACGCTCGGGTCCATTAACCTGCTGAGATATAGCTTTGTGGCGGGCTTTAAAATTGATAAGTCGCTGACGCACGAGCTAGGTTCCAGTATGCGGGTGCGGATGATGTTCCGGGCCATTACCGCGCTCGGCAAAAGTCTGGGTATCCGGGTGGCCGCTGAAGGAGTGGAAGACAAAGAGCAGATCGCGTTTGTCACTACCGCCGGGTGCGACATCATGCAGGGCAACGGCCTGTGCCGGCCAATGACGCCCGCGGATTTTGAGGCAATGTTGTGTGGGGAAGAGCAATACCCGTCTGCCGTCGCCAGCGGTCACGATGTCACGCCACACTGATCGATGTGACCGCGGCAGGCGAAGAGCGGGATGATTGAGACCTGCTCTTCGCCTGTCAGGTCAGCGTGCAGGCCGATATTCCTGCTTCAGCAGGCCGAAGATCCAGTCATCCTGCCACTGACCATCAAGAAAAAAGTTCTGCCGCAACGTTCCTTCCTGAATAAAGCCAGCAGCAAGCAGTGTCCGCCGTGAAGCAGTATTGCCTGCTGTCACTGTGGCGGTCAGCTTGCGGTAATCCAGCTGCTCAAAGCAGAACGCGATGATGGCCTGCAGCGACTCGCGACCATAACCTTTGCCCTGAGCATGGGCGGCCAGAATAAACCCAAACTCCGCGATGCCCTCACCGCGATCGATAAATCCGCAGAAACCAGCCGGTAAACCCGATGTTTTTTCCCCGACCACCAGACACAGCCAGTGTTTGCAGCCTGCGTACCAGGCGGGCAGGCGGACATCAAATGAGTGAGTTCTGATCTCCTCTGCACTGCGTGGATCGCTGATGTACTTCATTACCGATCGGTCCTGACTGACCGCCAGATAGAAAGCCCAGTCTTCCTCGCACAGCGGACGATAAGTCAGGCGTGGCGAGGTGACCTGCGGTGGTACTACGTGCGGTAAATCATCAGTGGACATTGTGCAACTCCCTGCGTTTTAAATCGGTAAGGCGATGGCGCAAAAATAGCACAGAGTTTCTGACGGGTGGGATGCGCTTCCGCGACTCTGTGAGTCATCTTCCCACTTCGTTGCTACGCTTTTAGCCACATGACTGAAAACTGACCCTGATGAGAGTAATTCCCAATGGATCTCAAAACGTTCGAAGCAGAGGCGTGGGCGGCACTGGATGACGCTGCCGCCGATCCGCAGGCCGGATTCCGTTATCTGACGCTTTGTACTGTGGATGCGGAACTACGCCCGCAGGCGCGGACTGTGGTATTGCGCCAGTGTGCTGACGACCACAGGACGCTGACCTTTCATACCGATGTACGCAGTCCGAAGTGGCAGGAGATGGCCGTGAACCCGCAGGTCACCGTGCTCGGATATTGCCATCAGCGCCGCCTGCAACTGCGGATGCCGGGACGGGCTGAGTGTTATGCGGCGGGAACGGAGGTCGCACGGGCAGCCTGGCGTGCGTTACCGCAGCACACGCGGCAGACTTACACCGGCGGACCCCCAGGCGAAGCACGGCTAGCGGCTGATGAGATGCCTGATGCGTCAGCAGCGGAAGCGGGAGAATCCCGCTTTGGTGTAGTCATCGTGCGGGTCAGCATGCTGGACGCGTATCAGCTTCAGCGAAACGATAATCAGCGCGCCCTGTTTCGCTACGCCTCCGAAGGTGAGTTGCAGGCAAGCGAGTGGCTCAACCCCTGATCACCGATGCACTGATTGACCCTACCTGGCTAATTCCTTTTCGCGCATGCGACAAAACAGATTTCACTGTTTACCGCTGCGCTTGCCATTTTTAATCTGCCGTGTCGCTTAGGCGAAATTAGCGCCATTTTATCTTCATATGTCAGCGTTTTTCTGCCTTTTGCTATCTTTTGTGATTGTTTGTGCCAGGCTTTAACCAACCGAAAAGCAGTGACTTATGCTTAAGGTCAGGAAAAGCACAATTGATCGCTCTGTATCACAGGCAGGTTAACTATGAACAATCAACCTCCTGAAAAACCAGGGTCAGAGGGTAGCGAGCAGGTGATAAGCCTGGCGGAGGAAACCGTTGATATCGCTAAACAGCGGGTCATCGACGGTCATGTCAGGGTTACCCGACAGGTCACCGAGCATCAGCAGAAAATTGCACTGATGCTCCGGCATCAGACAGCGGAAATCGATCGCATTCCTAAGTCGGAGCGGCTGGCTGAAATGCCGGACATCCGTGAAGAAAACGGCGTGCTGATCATTCCGATCGTCGAAGAGGAAATCGAGATTGTTCGTCACCTGGTGCTGAAAGAGGAGTGGCATATCCGCAAGGTTGTCAGCGAGGAAGCCACAGAACAGGTTGTCTCCCTGCGCAAACAGCACGCTCATCTTACCCGTATACCCTATCCAGAGCCGTCCGAATCCATCACCGAGGAACACATCATGGCGCGTGAAACAATCGTAACAATGTTCAGCAATCTCTCACTGGCAGAAGGTGCAAAGCGTAACCTGATTAAGGCCGGGTTCCTGGATGATGACATTGATATCATCTCCGGTGATCGCCTGCGTACCGAAGGTCACGAAGCCCGTCACCCTGGCTTCTGGCAGCGCCTGTTTGGTAATACGCTGGAAGAGGATCAGGCTGAAGTTTATGAAGACGCGATGCGTACCGGCGGTGTGGTGCTGTCGCTGCGGGCCGATGAAGATGAGTTACCGCGCGCACTGGGCATTCTGGATGCGCATGAAGAGCTGACTGAGCGCAGCGCGGCCTTACCTGATGATTATGCGCCAGGTTACGCGACCAGTGATGGCCTGACGGCGCCTGCCAGTGGAACGCTTTCAGAGAGTGAAGCGGTCGATCCGCTTCAACCTCATCGCGGCGTTGCCCGCACCGCGCTGACGGGCGATGAGAGTGACGAAGATGTGCTGCGTCTGGCCGAAGAGCGACTGGAAGTGGGTAAACGTCTGGTCAGCGAAGGGTCTACCCGCGTCCGCCGCTACACTGTCACCGATCAGGTGTCAGAAAATGTCTCGCTGCATGAGCAGCATGCCGAAATCTTCCGTCGTCCGGTCAGTGAAACGGGCTCACCGGCTAATGTCGACTGGTCTGAGAAAACCGTCGAAGTTGAAGAGACGCATGAGCAGCCGGTGGTCAATAAGACCGCGCAGATCATTGAAGAAGTGGTGCTGCGCAAAGAGGCCAGCGATCGGGTTGAAACCATCAATGATTCGGTACGCCGTCAGGAAGTGGATATTGACCATGCCAGTGCCGATCATGCCGGTTCAGAGCCGGTGACCGGCAATCGTACCGCGACCGATCCGCTGATTGAAAGCACGCGTCAGGCCCGCGCTGAACATGACACACGTCCGTTAACGCCAGGCAGCGAGCCGGCGCACAAAGAGGGTTTCGTGGAGAAAGCCGGGGATAAGATCGCGGAAGCAACAGAGAAGGTCGAAGACAAGTTTAAAAAGCCGTAATGCTGTCACGGTGATTGTCACATCTCATGCCTGAAAACCCGTCTCTGACGGGTTTTTCTCGTTAAGGGTACGTTTTGAATTAAATCCCCGTCGCCGCACATCCTTTAAGCTTTGTTCATCCGGAATGGCCATCATTCCTTCGAACGCCGCAGGGTTTTAAGGACCGGTTCAGACCGGCAGATTTTCTGAGTAAAATCGGGTGGTATTTGATATTAAGGGAAATCAGCCTGATCACTGCCGTGGCTTACAGGTTTCAGGCGGTCTGCATTAAAATTTGCAGGTACGCACGCCGAATACGACAAAATAAATCCGCTCGCATCACTTATAGGCTCAGCCCAATCCGAAAGGATAAGCACCCCTTGACTGAAACCCGCCCTGTGCGGGTTTTCTATTTCATGCGGTTCGTTATTGAATCCTGTTCCAGCCAGATCTGTGACGGCATAAACCACAACGCCCCAGACCGGCAAGTCCTGAATCAGCCGCCCCGCGTTGTGAACACCGCGATCCCTGACTACCCTTGCTGTTGTTTCTATCCCCAAACGGGCCGGATAGCCCGAACGCCGGGTGAGATCTGCAATTTTAAGTCATTCACGGCAGACGATCCTGCATCTGCCGTGCATTATTAAACAGGGTAATCATGCCAGAACAACGCAAGGCCGATCATTACCGCGCTGATGAGCACATCGACCCTTATGTCTCGGTACAGGGTGCAAGAACACATAATCTCAAAGACGTTTCGCTGCGGTTTCCCCGCAATGCCATGGTGGTGTTCACCGGGGTTTCTGGCTCCGGTAAGTCGTCACTGGCCTTTGATACCCTCTATGCGGAAGCTCAGCGCCGGTTTATCGAGTCGGTATCGCCCCATGCCCGCCGCTTAATCGATCAGGCCGCTGCGCCGGATGTGGATAACATTGACGGGCTTCCGCCTGCGGTGGCGCTTCAGCAGAGCCGGGCTGGCGCGCAGGAGCGTTCCACCGTGGGCAGCCTTACCCGCATCTCTGTCACACTGCGCCTGCTGTTCTCCCGTGCAGGCGTAAGACCTGACGGTGTTCCCTTTATGACTGCCGATTATTTCTCGCCTAATAATCCTGAAGGGGCCTGTCCGCATTGCCAGGGACTGGGAAGAGTTCACACCGTCAAAACCGAGTCGATGGTGCCGGATGTCTCACTGAGCATCCGGCAGGGCGCTATCGCTTCATGGCCCAGAGGCTGGCATAACAAAAACCTTCGCAGCATCCTTGAGACGCTGGGCTACGATGTCGATGCGCCCTGGCATACGCTTTCAGCTCGTGACCAGCAGTGGATCCTGCTGACTGACGAACAGCCCTCGGTGCCGATTTTTGCTGGTCTGAACGCAGAGCAGCGTGAAAAAGCGCTGGCGGCAGGCGAAGAGCCCGCGTATACCGGCACATACACCAGTGCAGCAAAAATCGTATTGCAGAGTTACTCGGGTGGCAGTGAGACAACAAAGAAACGGCTGGCGCGTTTTGTGACGGTCACGCCCTGTTCCGAATGCCACGGTAAACGGCTTAACCGTAACGCGCTGTCCGTGACCTTTGCCGGTCATGACATTGCCAGTCTGAGTGAGCTGTCGGTCGCTGAGCTTGCGGAACTGCTGAAGCCTTATGCGGCGGGCACCTCACCGGACCTGCCTGGTGAGGCGGCATTGCGTGAGGCAGTGATCCGGATGGCGTCGGATATTGCGATGCGGCTTGATCAGCTGGAAACGCTGGGTCTGGGGCATCTGGCACCCGGTCGGCGCACCACCATGCTCTCATCCGGCGAGCTGCAGCGCGTGCGTCTGGCAACTCAGCTGATTTCACGGCTGTTTGGCGTGCTTTATGTGCTGGATGAGCCTTCAGCTGGCCTGCATCCTGACGATGTCAAAGCGCTGCTGGCGTCCCTGAAAAATCTGGTGCGTGCAGGTAATTCGCTGGTGGTGGTTGAGCATAACCTCGATCTCATCGCCGAGGCAGACTGGCTCATCGAGGTTGGCCCCGGTCCGGGAACGCATGGCGGTGATATTGTCTATAACGGCGAACCAGCAGGACTCGAAGACGTCAGTGCATCACCGACCTCGGCCTATCTCTTTTCCCGCCACTACACCGGACTGCGTCAGCGTCGACCTGCCGAGAGCTGGCTCCGCTTTGAACAGGTCTGTTGCAACAATATTGCCGGAATGGATATCGCCATCCCGCTGGGGAGAATGACGGCAGTTACTGGCGTGTCCGGCTCGGGTAAATCGACACTTCTGAATCGCGTGCTTCCGGAAATGCTCGGACGGTTTGACAAAACGCCGGATATCGAGGAGGCCGACGAAGAGGATCTGGTGCCGGACGTTAAGGGGCAGGTTGTCAGCGGAAGTGACGCCATCGGCCGCCTGGTCAGAATCGACCAGCGTCCTATCGGGCGCACGCCACGCTCAAATCTGGCGACTTACACCGGATTTTTCGACATCGTCCGCAGACTGTTTGCCGACACCCCCGCCGCGAAGGCTAAAGGATTCAGCGCCAGCCGGTTCTCATTCAACCTGCCTGCGGGACGCTGTCCCGCCTGTGAAGGGCAGGGACAGATTTCGATTGAGCTGCTCTTCATGCCCAGCGCCACGGCAACCTGCTCGGTCTGCGCGGGCAGTCGTTATAACCCCGAGACGCTGGAGGTGAAGTGGAATAACCTGACCATAGCGGACGTGCTTAATCTCACCGTGGACGACGCTACTGAGGTGTTTCAGGGGTATGACGGGATCCAGCGGTCGCTGTCGGCCCTGACGTCGCTGGGGCTGGGATACCTGACGCTGGGTCAGCCCGCCACTGAGCTGTCCGGTGGAGAGTGTCAGCGCATCAAGCTCGCCTGGGAACTGCAGCGCGTCCAGCGGACGTCCACGCTCTATCTGCTTGATGAACCGTCGACAGGCCTGCACCCGTCTGACATGGATAAGCTGCTGATTGTGCTGGATGAACTCGTGAAACGCGGTCACACCGTGGTCATGGCGGAACACACTATGCGCATTGTGGCAGAGGCGGACTGGGTAATTGATCTGGGTCCCGGTTCGGGGCTGAAAGGCGGAAGGATTGTCTCATCCGGTTCACCGGAAGCAGTGAGCACCTCCGCAGAGAGTCTGACCGCACCCTGGCTTTCCGCGCAGCTGAAAAAGAGGGCGGGCGATCCGGCGTAAGCGGATTACACGGGATAACGATGCCGCTGAAACGGCCGCATCAGGGCTCAGAAGTCAGCTTCTGAGCCCGTCAAATCTTAACCTCGAAGATTATCACTGCTGGCAATGTTTAATCCGCCACACCCTGGCGGCCTGATAGCGGAATATCGGTAAGATAATGCCATCAGTTGAACTCATCAGCGCAGCGGCGCATTAACCTGCAACGCATCCAGCTCGCGCGCATCGTGACTGCAGAAAAAGGTGATTTCGCCGCCGCGCTGGCAGGAGAGTTCACGGAGTCGCTGCTGGTTGTGGCGCCTGGCCTCGTTGTCCATCGCCATCATCCACTGGTAAAAGCGCAGTCCTGGCGTGCAGTGCCGCGTCGGTTGCCGCATTTCGCCGCGGTAGAACCAGGCATCGCCGCCGTGCAGCAGCCAGCCCTCGGGTTGCTGAATGGCAATGCCTGCATGGCCCGGCGTATGGCCCGCCAGCGGCACCAGTAAAATCTCCGGCGGTAGGTCACGCAGGCCGTTAACCGCCTCGAAACCAAACCACTTTTCACCCTGCGGCTGATAGGTCTCCCAGTTGCTGATACCCCCCCATTGTCCGGGACGATAGCGCTCGCGCGACAGCCAGCTATGACGCTGGTGGGCGGTATCAACCTCCTGCTGCATCAGATGGATGCGCGCCTGCGGAAAATCGGTCAGTCCGCCCGCGTGATCAAAATCGAGATGAGTCAGAATAATATGCCGCACATCATCAGCCCGGAAACCCAGCGCCCTTATCTGTGACAGGGCAGTGAGCTCGCTGCGGCGCTGAATGTTATTCAGCGCCCGGAAAAAGCCGGACAGGCGACTGCCGGGCGTATGAATATCCTGACAACCAAAGCCGGTATCCACCAGCACCAGCCCGCTCCGGTCTGTCTCTATCAGCAGGCAGTGACACACCAGATGCGCCTTCAGGCCTTTACTGAATCCATCGTAGAATGCGCCGCCCATCGGGCACATACAGCCACAGTTAAGATGGTGAATTTTCATCGGGCCTCCATAGTCTCTTCGGCAAAAGTGCCGCGTAGCGCGCGTCTGTCCGGCGTGCTACTTATCAGCATGGCTATAGAGTGTAGAGAGGGTTGTAACAACAGGCGAAGCGGTGAAGCGGATAACCGGGCAAAAAAGCCGGTTATCCGCCAGAAAGCAGAGGGTTAACTGTGAAACAGCGGGAAAGCACCGGTCAGCAGACCGCCCGCCATCAGCACCAGACTGACCAGAATCCCCCACTTGATCGCAAAGCGCTGGTGGTCGCCGATATCGACCTTCGCCAGTCCCACCAGCAGGTAGACCGACGGCACCAGCGGGCTCAGCAGGTGGAAAGGCTGACCAACAATTGAAGCGCGGGCGATCTCTTCGGCAGTAATGCCATAGCTGGCCGCCGTCTGAGCGATAACCGGCAGGATGCCAAAGTAGAACGCATCATTCGACATGAAGAAGGTGAATGGCAGGCTGACCAGCGCGGTGAATACCGCCAGGTACGGCCCGAAGCTGTGCGGGATCACTGCCAGCAGACTCTTCGCCATTGCATCCACCATGCCGGTGCCGGAGAGGATACCGGTGAAAATACCGGCGGCAAAAATCAGCGCGGTGACCGCCAGCACGTTACCGGCATGGGAGCTGATGCGGGCTTTCTGCTCCTCCAGCGTCGGATAGTTGAGCATCACAGCAATCGCGAACGCCAGCATAAACAGGATCTGAATCGGCATTAAACCAATCACCAGCAGCACCAGCAGCACGGTGGTCAGGATGAAGTTAGGCCAGAACATCTTCGGACGACGGTTGGCGGCGCACTCTTCGGCATCGCCCAGACCCAGCTCAATGTTGTCGAGATGGTGATCTTTCATGGTCATTACGCCTAACCGCTTACGCTCACGCAGGCCAAACAGCACCGCCATCGCCACCAGGCTGACGCAGGCAAAGAACATGGCTGGCAGCATCGGTATAAAGATGTCCAGTGCGTCAATGCGCAGGGCCGCCGCTGCACGGGCCGTCGGGCCGCCCCAGGGGGAGAGGTTCATGATGCCGCTGGCGAGGTTGACCAGACAGGTCATCATCAGCACGTTCATGCCCAGCCGGTGATAGAGCGGCAGGAACGCGGCGATAGCAATCATGTAAGTGGTCGAGCTGTCACCATCCAGTGAGACCAGTAGCGTCAGTATCGCCGTTCCGACCAGCACTTTCAGGGGATCGCCGCGCACCATCCGGAGAATAAAGCGCACCAGCGGGTCAAACAGGCCGGCATCGATCATCAGACCGAAGTAGAGAATGGAGAAGGTCAGCATCACGCCGGTAGGCGCCAGCTTTTTGACGCCATCCAGCATCATGTCACCCAGCCCTGCGTAAAAACCCCCAATCAGCGCAAAGATGGTGGGTATCAGGATCAGCGCAATCAAGGCTGACATGCGTTTGGTCATGATTAAATACATGAAGCAAACGACCATCGTAAAACCCAGTATTGTCAGCAAAATAACAGCCCTCGCATGGCGTAAAAGTAATGAAAAGGTTACGAAAAGCCAGGAAAATTCAGGTTATTACTTAGCATGGTAACGATTAACCTGTTGTTTTAATTAACCCTGCACTGAAGGATGATATTAAATTGTTGTCAGGATTTAGCATTTCTTTAACAAAGAAGAGTGATCACGATCATCTTTAAACGAATCTTAAACGAGATTGTGTGACTGGGATCAAAGGGTGACGAAGTGTAACCGGGGATGTCGGGCCAGCAGGGGGCTGAATCAGGTGGGCTGGATGCGACAGAAACAGGATAAACGGCTGAGGCAGGATGCTCAGCCGGTTAAAGGTATTAATTGCCTAACAGCTGGATAATCATTTCAGGCGTTTTGTTCGCCATTTTGCTGACGGCCGTCTGGCCCTGCTGAATGATCTGGTTGCGTGCCAGCTGGCTGGCTTCTTCAGCATAGTCCGCATCCTGTATGCGGCTACGAGCCGCTGAGGTATCCACGCCCTGCTGGGCCAGCACATTACGGTTCGATTCGTAGCGGTTTATCTTCGCGCCATAGGTCGACTGATAACTGCTGATTTTCGCCAGCGCGCTATCCAGTGCCTTCATGGTGCCGGAGATGTCATCACTGTTCAGCAGCGTGGTGTTATTCAGCCCCAGCGTTTTGGTGTCTGACGGCGTAGCGGGGATGCTATCCGACTGCACGGGCTGACCATAATCGGCGCTGGTAACCACTTCCAGAGGGCGACTCTCATGTGGCGGCGTGGCGGGTATACCTTTGGGTTCCGGCAGCAATCCCCAGGTCAGATTACCGGTGAAGGAGCCATTGCCCACGACCACTACAATCAAATCTTCGTTTACGGTATCCAGCGTGATGCGCTCAAGCCGGTTACTGGTAATGGTCCCGTTATTGAAATCGCCGCTGGCAACATCCTCATAACGGTCGCCGTCACCGCTATAGGTGATGTTCATGCCGTTGTAGGTGCTGCTGTTACTGCCCGCCAGCGCCCAGCTCGGGCCGCCTTCGAGCAGCTGCGAACTGTCATACGCCGCCCCATTATCAAAACCGTTATTGCTGGTCAGCAGGCGGGTATCCGCGCTCGCCGCATTCGTAATGCCTTTACTGGCCCAGGTGTAGTCGGGCGCGCTGCCGTCCAGCGGGGTACCGACCAGATGTTTACCATCGCGGGTAAAAAGCTGGAGATCGTCATCCATACCCAGCGAGTCGATGGTGATGCTTATCGATGTTGAGCCTGCCGGAATATAGGCCAGCGGGATCACACCCGAGGTAAAGGAGTAATTCTTACCCGGCACCGGAAACTTCGTGTTGATAGGATCAACATTACCCAGTTTTGCCGGTGGCAGATCGGGATTATTGGTCGCCAGCGGATAACGCCCGAAAATCTCAGTGTGGTCAGCGATGTCGTTGATGCCTGCCAGAATCTGCTGATAGGCACCGTTGACGCTCTGCCGATCCGCGTCCGACAGCGTACCGTTGGCGGCCTGAACCGACAGCGTGCGCGCCTGGATAAGAAGATCGACGATGCTGCCAAGCCCGCCACTGGCGGTCTGGGAATAGCTGATGGCGTCATTGAGGCCGCGCGCCACCGCTGCATCGGCGTTGATATTGGCCGTCATGCGGTTGGCAATGGCCTGACCCGCCGCGTCATCTTTCGCACTGTTAATCCGCATCCCTGATGATAACCGTTCAACCGTTCGTCCCAGAACAGAGTCAGTGCTGTACCGCGTTTTGTTCGTAATGGCGGCGGGTTCGTTATGGTTAATCGTTAACATGGTCGCTTCGAACAGGGAGTGGAGTCTCTGTTTTATCGGCAGGATAATAAGCAGCTTTAATCTCTTCGGCGACGAAAACGCAGGGCTGGCGCGGTTAAATGGTCAACAGGCTGATGGCTAACTGTTTTTAAGATAAAAAAAATTAATGTTTAAATCCGAACAGGAGAGGAACCTGCTGCGCCGGAACGCAGCAGGCGAGGGCAAATCAGTTAAAGACCATGCCGCCGTCAATCAGCAGTGACTGACCGGTCATGTAATCGGAGTCGGGACTGGCCAGATAAGCGACGCAGGCGGCGACATCTTCCGGTTCAGACAGACGTCCCAGCGTAATGCGTTTCGCAAATTCTTCAGTGCCGTATCCGGCCGGTTTTCCGGCGGCTTCAGAAATCTGCCGGTCAATCTCTTCCCACATTGGCGTTCTGACAATGCCAGGGCAGAAGGCGTTGACCGTAATACCGGCCGGGGCCAGATCGCGCGCGGCGGTCTGCGTCAGGCCGCGCACGGCAAACTTACTGGAGCTGTAAACCGCCAGCTCCGGATTGCCGACGTGACCCGCCTGCGAACAGGCGTTGATGATTTTGCCGCCGTGTCCTTCAGCAGCAAACGCTTTAATCGCGGCCTGCATGCCCCAGATGACCCCTTTAACATTGACGTTGTAGACCATGTCGACCACCGCTTCGGTGATCTCAGCAATCGGCGTGGAAGGTGCAATACCGGCGTTATTGACGATGACGTCAAATCCGCCCAGCGTGCGACGCGCCTCTTCTACGGCATCCATTACCTGATCGCGCTGCGAGACATCGACTTTCAATGCAATCGCTTTACCACCCTGCTGATTAATCTTCTCCGCAACCTGGCGCGCCGTCTCCTGATTGAAATCGGCCACCGCTACCGACAGCCCATCTTTTGCCAGGCGCAGGGCGATCGCTTCACCAATGCCCTGGCCTGCGCCGGTCACAAATGCCACTCTGTTTTTCATCATGATGTCCTTTTTGAGAAATTAAAGAAGCTGGCTCAGATGCAGCTGACCCATCAGCAGCGGGTTGTCGGCGTAATCAACCGGCACCGCCACCACCGCAGGACCCTGAACATCCATCGCTTTGCGCAGCGTCGGCTCCAGCTCTGCCGCGCTGGTCACCGCAAAGCCCGCTGCCCCAAATGCTTCGGCGTAGGCTTTGAAATCGACCGGGCCAAAATTGACGCCCGAGACGCGGTGATATTTTTTCTCTTCCTGCATCGCCACCATGTTGTAGGCGTTATCGACCCAGACGATGTGCAGAATATTGGCTTTTAAGCGGACGGCCGTTTCCAGCTCCATGCTGGACTGCAGGAAGCCGCCATCGCCTGAAACCGACACCACTTTTCGCTGCGGATCGACCAGCCAGGCGCCAATCGCCCACGGCAGCGCGACGCCCATGGTCTGCTGACCGTTGGAGATCATGATCTGGCGGGCGCGGAAGCTATAGAGATAGCGGGCGATCCAGATGTGGAAACTGCCCATATCGACGGTGAGGCTGACGTCGCTGTTAATAATGTCCTGCATAGCGCGCACGATGCGCAGCGGATGCAGGGCAAACTGATTGAGGCTGGCACCCTGCATCGCCAGCAATTTGCGCTGCTGCTGACGATCCTCGAGGATGCTGGCCGCTTCTGATGTCAGCTGCAGCGGCGCGGAAATGCGCGTAGCCAGTTTACGCACCGTGGCGGCGATATCGCCCACCAGCTCGGCATCCGGCAGATAGCGGTTGTCGGTCTCTGCAGGTATCACGTCGATGTGAATCAGGGTTGCGTTGCCGCTGTTCCACATCGCCGGTTCATATTCCACCGGGCTGTAGCCGATGGTGATGATCAGGTCGGCCTGTTGCAGCAGCCGGTCGCCCGCCTGGTTGTTAAACAGCCCGACGCGCCCGGCGAAGCGTGAGAAGTGATCCTGTCTGACCGCGCCCGCAGCCTGGTAGGTGCTGGTGACCGGAATGTGGCTGCGGGTCAGCAGATCGTGAATCGCTTCACTGTTCTCTGGCTGGCTTGCCATCAATCCCAGCAGGATGACCGGATTTTTAGCCCCGGCAATCGCCTGGCTGACCGCGTCGATCATCGCATCAGGCGCGGCACCCAGCACCGGACGGCCTTTGCTGCTTAGCGCTTTGCCGGTCACCGGCTGATCGACAATATCCTGCGGCAGGCTGATAAAGGCACCGCCGCCCCGGCCATGCTCGGCGTGGCGAAACGCATTCGACAGGCATTCAGACAGCGCAGAGGGATCGGTCACCTCAACTGCATATTTGGTGATCGGGCGAAACATGGAAACGGTGTCCATGCTCTGATGAACCTGCTTGGCACTGTCGGAGCGTTTCACCTGGCCGCCGATGGCGACCACCGGATCGCCTTCGCTGGTGGCGGTGGCCATGCCGGTAATCAGGTTCGAGCAGCCCGGTCCGGAGGTGACCAGCGCTACGCCCGCGTTGCCGGTGAGGCGGCCAACGGCTGCGGCCATAAACGCGGCGTTGGCTTCATGGCGAACCGGGATGGTCTGGATGGATGAGTCCAGCAGCGAGTCAAAAACCTTATCGATTTTTGCGCCAGGGATGCCAAAGACATGCTGGACGCCCTGCGCCTCAAGCTGCGCAACGACCAGGTCAGCGCCGCAGGTCCAGAGCGTGGTATCGGTTGGATTTTTCATCGTCATTCCTCTGATTAGCTTTCTACCGCACGGATCGCGGCGTCAAGATTGGCGGGGTTCAGGTCGGCATTGAGAAAGTCACTGTCCTGCGGCAGATCCACGACCAGCTTGCTGATGGCACCAAAAGTCAGGGTGCCCTGTTCCAGCGCGTAATCGAGAATGTGGCCGCCGCCTTCGCGGTCGTCGGTAATAAAATGTTCGTGATAGCCCGCCACGTTAATGCCCTGCATATACTGCGGCGTCCGGAATCCGATCAGTTCGCCCGCGCGCTGACTAAAGGAAAAGGTCGGCTGATCGCCCAGCACTTCCGGCATGGAGCGATAGGGGCGGCACTGACACGGCACGGTGCGGGTGTCGACGCGGCTGAAGCGACCGCTGATGCGCAGCGCGCAGAACTGGTTATCGGAGGTGATTTCGCTGTCGATCACCCGATGGATTTCCTCGCGCGACATCGGCCGGTCAAACTCAAACAGATGTTGTGGCTTAAAGAAGGTCATCACTGCAAACGGGGTTTTCTGCGCCGGATCGGCCGGATGCGCACTGCCATCGGCGTGCAACTGATAGACCTTGCTGTCAAACGCGATCAGCTCGCCATCCAGCCGGTTAAAGGTGCCCAGACCGAAATCGCCTTTGCGCAGCAGGTCGGCAATCCTGACGTTGCCATCGTAGACGCCGCTCAGCAATGCACTCATTAAAGAGGTCTGATAGATAACGCTTTCTGGTGCATCCTGGGAAAGCGTTAAGACAGTATGTTTTAATTGATCCTCACAGGAACAATCAGTTACACAATTGCTCATTTGATGCCTCGTCGTTTAACCGTTAAGCCATGTTAACCTAATGGTGAACCGATTCAGTCGGTGGGTCCAATAGCGAAACCTGTTAACTTTGAGACGTTTTTGATATGGAACTTCGCCATCTGCGTTATTTTGTTGCCGTAGCCGAGACGCTTCACTTCACCCGGGCTGCTGAAATGCTGGGAATTTCGCAGCCGCCGCTGAGTCAGCAGATACTCAGGCTGGAACAGGAGATTGGTACACCGTTGCTGAAGCGGCTGACGCGTGGCGTGGAACTCACGGAAGCGGGGGAAGCATTTCTGGCCGATGCCCGGCAGATTGTGCAGCTGGCCGATCAGGCGCTGGAGAATGCACGTGGTATTGCGCGCGGGATCAGCGGGCAGCTGTCGCTGGGATTTGCCAGCTCGGTGGCGTTTAATCCGCGCATCTTCACCCTGATCCGCCAGTTTAAAGAGCGTTACCCGGCGATGGATTTGCTGACCCGCGAAGAGAATATGTCTCTGCTGATGCAGGATCTGCAGGAGGGATTGCTGGATGCTGCCTTTATCCGGCTGCCGTGCGAAAGCAGCAAGGCGTTTAATCTGCGCGTCATCTCCACCGAAAAGATGCTGATTGCGCTGCCGCGCAGTCATCCCCTCAGCGGCACGCCCACCGTGGCGCTCTCCGCGCTGGCGGATGAAACCCTGATAATTTTCCCGCGTGATGTCTCGCCCAGCCTGTATGAGCTGATTGTCACTGCCTGCCTGCGGGCCGGCTTTTCCCGCCACACCTTCCAGCAGGCGCCGCAGATCACCACATCACTGGGTATGGTCGCGGCGGGCTGCGGAATTGCGCTGGTGCCGGAGTCGATGCGCTGCGTTGATAACCCCGAAGTGAGCTTCTGTGATATCGAAAACAACACGCTGTTTACCGACGTGGCTTTTGCCTGGCGTCGGCATCACCCGTCAAAAGCGGTGCTTCATCTGCTGGCGTTGCTGGCGGAACACCCTCCGGCACCCGATAAAGCGGGTTGATAAGCGCCAGCTATTGTACTGAAAACAATAACCAACTGGCGGCGGCAGGGCCGGGATGCCAATAATCACTGCATGACTACATACCGCGTAAGAGTCGGGTATCACAACCCGTCAGCCCTGACATTCAGGCAACTGGATGAAATTCTGGAGCCGCAGCGATTCTGGAGAACAGATTCGGCCGGCGGCCAGTTCCGCTATTTCATGGAGTATGAGTACCAGTCTGACGTACGCGACCTCTGTTCGGTCTGCTCGCTGGCCTACAGTCAGGCGTGCAAAGTCAGAAAGTGCCCACTGATTCTGGTCGAGGTGATGAACTGAATGCGCCCGGCGATCCCGCTGCTCTCAGCCACGATCGCCGGGCGTTGTTTTACTTTGAACGGCGCTCCATCATCAGACTTAATGCCGCAGGCAGCACCGTTAGCGTGACCAGCGTTCCACTGACCAGACCGCCAATAATCGCCAGCGCCATTGGCCCCCAGAATACCTGGTGGGCGATGGGGATCATACCGAGGATCGCAGCGCATGCGGTCAGCAGGATGGGACGCGCACGGTGATGGGCGGCCTGCCGGATGGCTTCTCCTGCGGGCAGGCCAGCACGGCTGTTCGCATCCACCTCACTGATCATAATCACTGCGTTACGGATGATGATCCCCGCCAGCGCAATGATCCCCAGCAGCGCCACAAACCCCAGCGGTGTTCCCGCCGGAAGCATCGCGGATACGATGCCGGGCAGGCCAAACGGGGCCATGCTCAGCGCCAGCAGCATGCCTGAGAAGCGTTGCAGCTGAATCATCAGCAGGACCAGCATGGCGCAGATCGTCACCGGCAGCAGGGCAAACACCGAACCGTTGCCTTTGTCCGACTCCGCCGCTACGCCACCTTCTTCAATACCGTACCCGGCAGGCAATGAGGCGCGCAGCGCGGCGACACGTGGGGCGAGCTGTTGCGAGACCTGTTCGGCCCGCTCACCGGGTGCGATATCGGTCTGCACGGTGATGTAAGAGAGTCGCTGACGTCGCCAGATCACCGGATCATCCACACCCCAGTTCAGCGTCGCCACCTGCCGCAACGGAATCTTCTGTCCGCTGGCATTGGTGATCATCAATCCCTCCAGCGTGTCCGTGTTCTGCCGCTCCGCGTCATTGCTGCGCAGTACCACATCGATCAGCCGGTTATGATCGCGCAGGGTAGTCACCACGCTGCCGGACATCAGGGTGTTCAGCGCGGTGGCGATGGTGTCGGATGAGAGCCCGGCGGCGCGGGCGGCCGTCTGATTCACCGCCAGCGTCATGACCCGTTCTGGTTCCCCGGCGGTCAGATTGACCTCACGGGTCAGCGGAGAGCGGGCGATCAGCGCCGCCAGCTGACTGGCCGCCTGCCGGACCTTGTCATTGTTCGGGCCGGTGATGCGATATTTCAGCGGCCAGCCGACCGGTGGCCCCAGCTCCAGCGGCGATATCCGGGTCGTGATGTCACTGAAATCCTTTGTCAGCTTCTGCTCCAGCCGGTTGCGCAGCCGATCGCGTGCCGCCAGATCTTTCGCCACCACCACCAGCTGCGCGATATTTTCATTATCCAGCAGCACCTCCATCGGCAGATAGAAGCGTATCGCGCCTGAACCCACGTAGCTGGTGAAGTTCGCCACATCCCGGTCATTACGCAGCATCTGTTCCAGCTGTGCGGTACGGCGCATGGTTTCAGCCTGAGCCGCGCTGGCGGGTAACGTCAGGCTGACCAGCAGTTCGGGACGATCTGACGACGGGAAAAATTCACCCTGCATAAAGGTCGTGGCGTAAAGGCTGACCAGCAGCACTGCCAGCGCCGCGCCAGTCGTCACCAGCCGGTTGCGCAGAATCACCTCCAGCAGACGATGATAGCTGCGCGTCAGTATGCCCGGCGGCTGGTGGGCCTTGATTTGCTTGCGGGAGAGCAGCCAGCAGCCGGTAAGCGGAGAGAAGATGATTGCGACCACCCAGGAGCAGAGCAGCGCCAGGGTAATCACCACAAATAGTGAGTAGCAATATTCCCCGGCACTGGAGGCGGCGAATCCGACCGGGATGAAACCGGCGATCATCACCAGCGTGCCGGTCAGCATCGGAAAGGCGGTCGTTTTAAACGCATATGTCGCGGCCTGCCACTTGCTGTCGCCCGCTTCGAGTCGCGCCACCATCGCCTCGACGGTGATCATGGCGTCATCCACCAGCAACCCAAGCGCGATAATCAGTGCGCCAAGCGAGATGCGCTGAAGTCCGATGCCTGCCAGCAACATCCCGGTAAACGTCATCGCCAGCACCAGCGGGATGGCCGCCGCTACCACCAGACCGGCACGCAGCCCCAGCGAGACAAAGGAGACGGCTAATACGATGACGATCGCTTCGCCCAGTATCCTGACAAAGCCGCTGACCGCGTTTTTCACTACTGAAGACTGGTCGGCCACGCGGGTCATAGTGATGCCGTGCGGTAACTGCGCGGCCAGTGTCTGCATACGCTCATTCAGCTGTTTGCCAAAATCGAGCATGTTGCCGCTGGCGGCCATGGAGATCGCCAGCCCGATAGCCGGAACGCCGTTAACCCGAAAAGTGGGAGCCGGAGGCTCAGCAGGCTGGAGGCTGATGGTGGCCAGATCGGTCAGCGGGATGAAACGCTCGCCGATGTGCAGGGTTATCGCCTGCAGACTGTCGACCGAGGTCAGGGTGCCACTGACCCGCAGCGCGATGTTCTCGCGGTCGGTACGCAGGCTGCCCGCAGGCACTACGTCGTTCTGCGCTTTGATAGCATCGCTGACCTGCTGTAAATCGAGTCCCATACCGTTCAGCTTGCGCGGGGAAAAGGCGATAACCACCTGCTGCTCCTGAACACCCAGCAGCGTGGTTTTGCCGATGTCGGGCAGACTGGCCAGACTGCGACGCAGGTTATCGACCCGATCGCGCAGCTCTCTGGCCGAAAATCCATCTGCCGTGAAGCCATAAATCGTGCCGAAGGTGTCATCAAATTCGTCATTAACCGCCGGACCCTGTACACCCTGTGGCAGTGAAGGGGCAACGTCATGCATCTTTTTACGCAGTTGATACCAGATGCCGGCCACCTGTGACGGCGGCGTGTCATCGCGCAGGTTGACATAGATTACCGTCTGACCGGCGCGGGTTTCGCTCTCAACCGCATCCAGCGACGGGATCTCCTGCACTTTCTGTTCCAGCACGTCTGTGAGCAGTTGGACCGTGGTGTTCACGTCAGCGCCGGGCCATTGGGCCGAAACCACCGCCGTTTTGATGGTAAACGCCGGGTCTTCGTTGCGTGACAGACGTTCATAGCTCAGCACACCCGCCGCCATCACCAGCAGCATGAAAAAGATCACCAGTTGCTGATGCGCCAGCGCCCAGCCGGAGAGGTTAAAGCCTGTCGATTTTTTCATGGTGCCTCCTGCGCCAGTGCGACTTTCTGGCCAGGCTGCAGGGTGCCAACACCGGCGGTGACGATGCGCTCGCCAGGTCGGATCCCGGCGGTAACAAAGATCTGCTGCGCGTTAAAGCGTGCCAGCACCACCGGACGAAGCTGCAGACGTGACGATGCATCAACGACCAGCAGCGCGGGTTTTTCGGCGAAACGGGTCAGGGCGCTGGCGGGCAGGGCGATGACAGGGGGTTGCGCATCCGGAAGGCTGACAATGACGGTGGCACCGGGTGCCATCGCCTCAGGTGGCTGATTGAGTGAGATACGCAGCCGCCACGTACGGGTCTGCGGATCGGCCTGCGGGCTGATGTCACGCACCGTACCGCTGGCCTGCACAGCAGGATCGGCGAGCAGCGTCACCTTCAGTGGTGTCCTGTCGTCTGGTCGAAAAAGCGCAGGCGTGGTCAGGTCAAACACCGCATCGCGTGCATCCCCTGCGGCCAGCGTCATCACGTTTTGCCCGGCGCTGACCACCTGACCGGGCTGAACCGAAATGGCGGTGATACGGCCTGCGGCGGGGGCCGTCAGCTGAGTCCAGCTGAGGTTATCCTGGGCATTTTTCAGAGCCGCTTCGCTGCTGAGACGGCGTGACTGCGCGCTCTGCCAGTCCGCCTGGGCGCTATCCAGCTGGGTGCGGGCGATGGCACCGCCGGGCATCAGCAGCCGCATCCGGTGGAGGTTAAGCGCGGCGACCCGCTCGGCGGCGCGGGCGCTGTCGAGATCGGCCTGTGCGCTACTCAGCTGATTACGTGACTGATCGTTTTCCAGCGCGGCCAGCGGTTGCCCGACGCTGACGTGATCGCCCAGCTCAACCGCACGACTCACGACGCGTCCATCCAGCCTGAAGGCCAGTGCGACCTCTTCATGGGCCCGGATTTCGCCGGTCAGCACCCGCGACGCATCACTGCTGAGCGGCGGCGCAATCACGGTTTTAACCGGGCGAAGCGGAGCGGCTGGCGGGGCACTATTGTTGTCCCGGCAGCCGGTCATAATGAACACGCCGAGGAGCACGAACACGATCGGCGCAATGACGTGAACACTGAAGAGGTGGCGCCACACCTGGCGTGCAGCATCCGATAAGAAGTCTGTCATAACCGGGTTCCTTTAATGAGTTGTGCTCATTGAACCCGGCTTGTGTCCAGAAACGTTCCATGAACCATCAAGATATGGTCAAGCCTGAACAATTTATCTCAGTGGCAGCGTGATCCCGATAAGCAGACCGCCGTCGGCAGGCAGCGTGGCGTGGAGCGACCCGCCGTGTGCCTCGACGATCGCTTTGGCGATCGACAGTCCAAGACCGCTGCCGCCGGAGTGGCGGGCGCGTGAGGAGTCGGCGCGGGTAAAGCGATCAAACAGCTGCGGCAGGAAGTCGGGTTCAACACCCTGCCCGTAATCGCGAAAGGTCATCGTGATCGCCTGATCGTTCTGGCTGGCGGTGATCAGCAACGCCCCACCGTCGGCGGCGTAGCGAAGCGCATTTTCACAGATGATGGTCACTACCTGGCCCAGGCGGAACGCGTCGGCATAGAGCAGCAGCTCTTCGGGTGCGATAACGGTGAGTGTCATCCCCGCCTGTTCGGCCTGCGGCAGCAGCCAGCCAGTGCGCTCGCGCAGTAATTCACCGGGATTTACCCGTTCGCGGTTGAGAGTAAGCTGCCCGGCATCCGCCAGTGATAAGAGATGCAGTTCGTCAGTCAGGCGACTGAGCTGCGTCAGTTGCTTCATGATCATCGCCAGCTGCTGCGGCTCGGCTGGAAAGACGCCATCCAGAATGCCCTGCAGGCGGCCCATCGCTGCCGTCAGGGGTGACCGAAGTTCATGCGCCATCGCCACATGGGAGGTGCGCAGCTCTCGCTCGTAACGCGCCAGCTGCTGCGTCATCTGATTAAAATCTTCAGTAAAGCGCACCAGCTCCTGCGGGGCTTCTTTCACCACCACCGCCGTCCGGCCAAACTCGCCTTTCGATACCGCGCGCGCCGCCGTGGCCAGATGGCTGAACTGCGCCGACAGCGGACGGGCAAATCGCAGCGCCATCAGCACCATAAACGGGATGGTGACCACCACCAGAACCAGGACGGTCAGCCAGTCAGATGAGGCCAGCGAGGGATCGGAAAAGTTGATGCCCCACCACTGATCGATAATCTGATGAAAGCGCGCCGGATCGCTGGCGGGATGGAGGCGCAACTGCCGGAACTCTTCGAGCAGCGCGGGTGGCATCCGGTAATAGACCCAGAATGCCTGTACCGCAAAGCGCAGCCACATACAGATAGCGATTAGCACCACGCTGCCTATCGCCAGCAACAGTACCCGGATGCAGATCCAGCGCCACAATGAGGTATGCGTATCGTTTTTCATGGCTGTCTGAACCGGTAGCCGACGCTGCGAACCGCCGGTAAGACGTCAGAGATACCCGCGGCTTCCAGCTTGCGGCGCAGGTTATAGACGTGGGTATCCACCACCCGTTCCAGCGCATCGCTTTCCGGCAGGCAGTGCTCCAGCAGAAACAGACGAGTGAACGGACGCGTCGGCGCGCGCATCAGCGTAACCAGCAGGGAGAATTCAGTGGGCGTCAGATCCAGGCGACGCGGTGCCTCACTGTCGCTATCAACCACAGCGGTGAGTGCCACAGGATCAACCACTAAACCTGCCCAGCGCAGGGTTTCTGCGATGCGGGCGTGACTCTGGCTGCGGCGCAGCACGGCCTGAACGCGCGCCACCACTTCGCCCGGATGATAGGGTTTGACCACGTAGTCATCTGCGCCATAACGCAGCGCACCGATGCGGTCGGGTGCATCGCCCATCGCCGTCACCATAATAACCGGGGTATCGTCACGACGGCGCAGCGCAGCCAGCACCTCGGTGCCGTTCATGCCGGGTAGCATGATATCCAGCAGGATCAGATCGGGCTGCCAGCGGCGGGCAGCCTCCAGCCCACCGGGCCCGTCACCGGCAATCATGACCTCATAATTTTCACGTTTCAGGTAGGCTTCAAGTACGCCCGCTGCATCTGCGTCATCTTCAATAATCAGTACACGTTTTGACTGCATTTTCGGATCACCTTGACTGTTTCTTCATAAATCCCTGGTCGTTCATTGACACTCGCCTCGCATACTCCGGCCAGTGACGCGGCACTGAATCCCTCAGCTCCGCACCTGATGTGATAATGAGGAAACGTGATGATAACCGGAAAAATAACGCTTCACATGGTCTGTTTTTCGCTGGGATTCAGCGCCGCTGCTGCCGTGGCTGATGAGAGTGCGACACCACCGCCTAGCCTGACCCTGGGCGTTGCAGGTATCAATGCACCGCGTTATAGCGGTGCAGATAAGCAGCACTGGCAACTGATGCCGGTGATTCAGGCGCGAGACGGAGCTTTCTTCTTCGACTCGCAGAAAGGGATTGGCTACGACCTGCAGGCGGATAACGGACTGTATCTGGAACATACGCTGGGTTACGGGTTGGGCCGCTCTGACCGGAATTCATCCTGGCGTGACGGTGATGACCGGCTCAGGGGCATGGGAAATATCGACGCAACGGTTAACACCGCACTGGCGGTGGGTTGGTCAGTCACGCCGTGGTTTGTACTGGAGGGCAAAGCCACGCTGCCGTTAAGTGATAGTCAGGGTGTGCAGTATCGGACTTCTGTGACCCTGATCCCCTGGCAGACCAGCGACGATACTGTCGCTCTGCAGGTGGCCGGTCTGTTTGGCGACGCACGTTACATGAATACGTATTACGGTGTTAACAGCGAGCAAAGTGCGCGCAGCGGATTTGCTCGCTACGATGCGGCGGGTGGGTTTTACGGCACCGACACCAGCCTGACCTGGAGCCATCAGTTCACGCCTGCCTGGGCCGCCAGCGTCATAGGGGATTACACCTGGCTGGATAAGCATGCCTCAGATAGCCCCATCGTCGCACGGAATAACGGCGCGACGGCCACGCTGGCATTGAGCTACACCTTCTGAATGGCATCATGAAGAAAAGAGAGATGCGCAGCCACCGTCGTTTGCTTGCTGCGCTGATTTTATTGTATCTGCTGGTTTATGCGGTGATAGTCGCGGTGCTTAGTCTGTTTGATGCGCCGAAATAAGGATAGGGATATCTTTAGTTATTAATGTTTATCACCGCGACTGTGAGTGTTTCGCATCAGTGCTACGTAAGTAATTAACGCTATTGTTGAGAGTGGTGCAGGTTGATAAGTTAAATTATTAGCATTAAAGGTAAGATTTATTCTTAATGGCAGGTTGTTGAGTGCGTTTATATTAATGAAGTGACTAAATAAATATTTCAAAAAAAGATGTCATTCAGAAGGTGATGGTTTTTTTAGAAGGTTTTCCACTCATTTATTTTGATTAGAATGTTTGCGCGGGATGTAACTATGCGATGATGATGTAGGTTTTTGATGTGGTTAACTTATTGTTTTATTTCTAAATAAAAGTGCATTGATATGTGGTGGGTAATTTTCAATTAATTCGAAGATTGAATAACATTTTCTCTTAAATATGAATGCATTCATTGTCTATGAATTCATAGATGACTCAGCAATAATTTACTCTGTTCCGGATAAATTCTTGCTGAAGAAGCATCATAAAAATTTAAAGAAAGTGAACCGATGACAAATAAAAAAAGCTCAATACCCCATGACGCGACATTTAGACAGTTCCTGACACACCCGGATGTTGCCAGAGAGTTTATGCAACTGCATCTTCCTGCGGAACTGCGTGAAATCTGTGATCTCAACACCCTCAAGCTGGAATCTGGCTCTTTTGTTGAAGACGATTTGCGCCAGTATTTTAGTGATGTTCTGTATAGTCTGAAAACCTCCGCCGGGGACGGCTATATTCACGTTCTTATTGAACATCAATCTACGCCTGACAGACATATGGCGTTCCGCCTGATGCGTTATGCGATAGCTGCGATGCAACGGCATCTTGAGGCGGGCCATAAAAAGCTGCCCCTGGTTATACCGGTATTGTTCTACACCGGTAAGCGTACTCCCTATCCTTATTCCACCCGCTGGTTCGATGAATTTGATGATCCGGATGTGGCAGAAAATCTTTATGTAAGTGCTTTTCCGCTGGTGGACGTGACAGTTATCCCTGATGACGAGATCATGACGCATCGCAGCATGGCCGCGCTTACGCTGATGCAGAAGCATATTCATCAACGTGACATAGCCAGTCTGACCGATCGTCTGGCCACGTTACTCATGGCCGATTATCTTTCTTCACCCCAGGTATTGGCGCTGATACACTATTTGATGCAGGCAGGCGAATCAGCTGATCATGAAGCTTTTGTTCGCGAACTGGCACAGCGGGTGCCGCAACACGGAGACGCACTGATGACAATCGCACAGCAGCTTGAGCAAAAAGGTATCGCAAAGGGCATCGAAAAAGGGATTGAAAAAGGTATTGAAAAAGGGCGCTCTGAAGGTAAGCGTGAAGCAACCCTCGAAATTGCGCGAACTATGTTACAGAAAGGCCTTGAACATAAAACCATCATGGAGCTGACTGGCCTTACCTCACAGGACCTGGATCAAATCCAGCATTAGGTTTTACTGGATAAGATCCGGATCCAGGTTTGCATTCTCAGTGTGAGTATTGAGTCACCTGTCAGCTTTCCCGCGCTGCTGGCGCTGCAGGAAATTCCAGGTCGCGCCCAGCATGCCGGAGTCGTTGCCGTAGGTCGCGGCATCAATCGGAATATCCAGATCATATTTTGCGAGCTGCTCTCCAAGTTCATCGAGGAACGGTTCGCGCGCAGTAATCCCCCCACCGATAAATATCATCTGCGGATCGAAGACACTGAAGAGGTTGTATAAACAGGCCGCGAGGTCCTCGTAAAATTTATTCACCACCTGCTGCGCGGCTTCTTCATTTCTATCGTATGCATCAAAGACATCTTTACCGCTCACGTCGTCAGTGGGCCGATCGGTGAGCTGGCTGTAATTCTCCCGCAACGCCGTCATGGTGCAGCTCTGGCTCATGGTGTGACGTTCAATATTGCTGCTGGTGGGCCGTGAGGTCAGCAGACAGCCAAACTCGCCCGCCCGATTACGACCACCCCGGATCAGGGCGCCGTTGCAGAAGGCCGCTCCGCCTAAGCCGGTGCCGATGGTGAGCATCAGAAAATCATTGAGCTCTTTCGCTTTTCCCAGCCACTGTTCAGCCAGCAGTGCGCAATGTGCATCGTTTTCAACCGTGGCAGGCAGAGCGGTTTTTTCCGTCAGCCACTGACTCAGATGAAACTGATCGAAGTCACGAATGGTACCGCCCATGGCGATATATCCGGCTTCTGCATCTATATAACCCGGCGTACTCACGGCGATGCCTGCACAGCCGGGATTTTTCTCCAGCCAGTCCAGGATCTCATCAAGGATTTTGTCGCGTGAGTTATGGGAGATATCGGCACTGTCGCTGGTCAGTATATTTCCCTGATCGTCAATCACGCCCATTTTTAAAGAGGTACCACCAATGTCAAAAGCTGCAATTTTCATCAACGTTCTCTGAAGTTGTTTTCATCCGGTTAATTGTAGTGCTGAAAGAAAAGGGCAGGAGGCGGGAGGGCGGCAATTTTGTCAGGAAAGGTACAGATAGAAAGCTATTGCTGAAAGGGCGTATCTGAGATTACCCCGCGCACAGGAATATCCCTGTAATTTAAAACCTGCGCATCAGAGCGTCTGGTTGCGCAGGTTTAAACGTTACTATGGCGTCACTGCCATTTCCGCAGCAGGATGCTGGCGTTAACGCCGCCAAAGCCAAAACCATTCGACATGGCATGGTTAAGTACGGCGGGACGCGCGCTGAGCGCCACCAGGTTCAGATTGCCTGCGGCTTCATCGGGATGATGAAGGTTCAGCGTCGGCGGAACAATCTGCTGACGCAGCGCCATCAGGGTGAATATCGCCTCAACACCGCCCGCCGCACCCAGCAGATGTCCGGTGGCGGATTTGGTTGAGGCGATCGCAACCTGTGAATCATCACCAAATACGGCGCGAATAGCGGCCAGCTCACCGTGATCGCCAACCTGCGTGGAGGTTGCGTGAGCGTTTATATGCTGGACATCGTCCGGGCTGATACCGGCCTGGCGCAGAGCCGTCCTCATCGCCCGCGCAGCCCCACTGCCATCTTCCGGACCTGCGGTAAGATGGTAAGCATCAGCGCTGGTGCCATAACCGATAATCTCCGCCAGCGGGATAGCGCCACGTGCTTCGGCATGCGCCAGCGATTCAATGACCAGCAGGCCAGCGCCTTCAGCCATCACAAAACCACTTCTGTCGCGATCAAACGGACGCGAAGCATGATGCGGATGATCCTCATAACCCACGCACAGTGCACGTGCTGCTGCGAAACAGCCCAGCGTCACGCGATCTAAGGCTGCTTCGGTGCCGCCACAAATCGCAATGTCTGCCTCGCCACTCCTGATTAACCTGGCGGCATCACCAATGGCCTGCACGCCTGCAGCACAGGCGGTCACGGGCGCGCCCAGCGGGCCCGTGAAACCGTGTTTTATCGAGACATGACCGGCGGCCATATTGGCCAGAAACGAAGGGGCAGTGAAGGGCGAGAGCCGGCGTGGGCCTCGCGCGTCGGTGGTGCGCACCGCGTCAGCAATGGCCCCAAAGCCGCCCACGCCGGAGGCGATTATGGTCGCGGTGCGCTCGCGTGCGGCGTCATCTTCGGGATGCCAGCCTGCCTGATTCAGCGCTTCGTCTGCGGCCAGCAGCGCAAATTCGATAAAGCGTGACATCTTTTTGCGCTCTTTCGGCGCGATGAATGCTTCGGGGTCATAGCCCGCCAGCGGATCTTCATCGATGCCCGGCACGCTGCCACCTACAGAAATCCCGGTGCCGGCGGTGAGCGTATCAGGCAGGAGACGGATACCCGACTCGCCCGCTGTTAATCGTTGCCAGACGGTGTCAACGCCACAGCCGAGTGGCGAAACGATGCCTGCGCCGGTAATGACAATGCGTTGTGATGAGGCTGAATGACTCATGCGGTTTCTCCTGTCATCTTTTCGGACAGCGGCTGGAATGCTGTCGCAAAGCGTGGAAACACGCCTGAGGCATGAATGCCTGGAGCGTGAAGGGTGAGACCCTGCGCTGCGCGAGCGCAGGAAAGAAAGAGAACAGATAAAGATAAGCTTAGCATCAGGATCCTGAATGATGACCAGAGAGAGGCTTAGCTTTGATCATGTGACCATTTAAGTCAATGGTCACGACCTGTCAGGGTGCAAGGCTTCGAAGCACCAGCGCAGCCAGTTGTGCGGAGGCGGCCTCTGCCTCATCGAGACTGTATTGCAGGAGCACCGGACTGACATAGGGTTTGATCACCCGGTAGATCGCTTCTGCCGCTTCGTCAGCAGGCGTTTTACGCTCAAACTCGCCCGTTTCACGGCCCAGACGAAGGATCTGCTGAATCAGATTCAGAATACGCTTTTCGTATGCCAGGGCGGATGGCCAGCGATCGCGCGACGCGACGGCGGCAATGTCATAGAGTTTGCGTTCATGAAAAAACAGCTCAGTGCTGGAGGAGGAAAGCGTGCGAAACAGTCGCCGCAGTTGTTCCGATGCCCCCGGTACATCAGCGATCGCAGCTTCAGAGCGCTGCATAATCATCGCCAGCCGGTTTGAACAGATGACTTCGCCAATCGCCTGCTTCGATTCAAAAAATTTGTAGATGTACGCCTTAGAGAAGCCGATAGCTCGGGCGAGATCGGAAACGGTGGTCTTTTCGTAGCCGTAATGCGCGAAGTGCTGCATGGCAGCATCCACAATCTGGTCACGCACGCTGTGCCCGGCGGGGCCGCGGGTGCCACTGTCCGTAACGGATTCAGTCATTGTTATAACCTGACGAGTTGGTAAGTGGTTAAAAATTCAGTGACCACTGTTATTGGTGGTCACATTTTAGACGTGGTTTTCATGAAACACTACATTTTGCTGCGGATAAAAAGAGAGAGCGGTTATCAGTTCAGTTGAACCGCATTCCCGGTGAGAGGAGGAAGCAGAGTTGTTTGCAGAACGGCGCGTCTTAAAGAGAAATAACCCATTTCAGTAAACCCGCTTATGGGCTGGCAGGACATTTTTAGAATGTATTCGTGACATTAGTCGCATTTTTTGTCAAGACGGTAAAGCCGCTTTAAGGTGGCTATTTAAGGTCTCTTTAGTGAATATTTATATAACGTAATTTATAATAACGGTAATTAAGCAAATTCAGCGTATTTTTAATGATTTACATCATCAACGACATTATCACCTTCAATTCAGATGACTGTACGCTGAGTCATATCCCTACCCAGGAGTCACTGAGCCTGAGCATTTCATCGGGCCGGCTATTTGAACAGCTGTTGAATTCCGGTGGTGAAATACTGGCGCGTGACACCCTGCTGACCGAGGTCTGGGATAAATATGGTTTACGCGGTTCAAACAGTAATCTGAATCAGTATCTCAGCATTGTGCGCAGAGCGCTTGCCGCCTTCGGCTGTGAAAACCTGATCATTACCATTCCAAAAATTGGTATACGCCTCAATACCGAAATCAAAGTTGAACGTGAATCACCTCCCTCTCTCGTCAGGGCGGAAGAAGCACAGGATGAAATGCTCGCTGAGGTTGCTGTTGCCGGTCCGGAAAATCAGGTCCTGTCACCTGCTCCAGAATGGGCAGGTCGCGTTGTCAAAAAAACTTTCCCCGCCTTCAGGGTGACGTTCATCCTTATTGTGCTGGCATTAATGGCGAGTACTGCCTGGTACTATGCTGCCCGTGATACTGATATTAATACAGGCATGAGTACTGTAAAACTTGAAGGGGGGTGTGAGGCCGTGTTTATTCAGGGGCTGGACGTTTTTGAGAAAAAATCGCTGAGTAAGCAAATTCTTCAGATGCTCGCAGAGAATAATGAATCCTGTGTGCCCGGACGACGCATCTATTTTGATAAAAACACCGCATTCTCCACCACTAATTATGGAAGGACGCTTATCTCCGCCTGTAACCTCAATGGCAGTGGACATATTATTTCTTGTGAAAATTTTTACTATCTTGACTGGAGAATCAATTGAGAAGGCGCGCTACCTTCACGCTGACGTTCACGCTTGCTGTGCTGTTGCTGCTGATCTTTGCAGGCATTAACTATTTTAAGCCTCATACAAGCGTTCTGCCTTTTCATTGCTTAACATTCAGTCGCTATGAACTTAGTCATGATGCTAATGAAAAAATAGACTTTGCGGTTTCTCAGGACCTGCGTTTCGTCGATCTTAACTCTGGCTATCTGCTGCTGAACGGAAAAGTAACGTCCGGGGACAAGGTGACCATTCTGAACCGGCGCATTGTGCTGAACAATGGTCATGAAATTGAAGACAATACCTATCGTTATAAGATCAGAACGATCATTACTTCAACGAATGATACGACGCCGGATACGGTATTCAATCGGTTGCTGGCAGAAATCACGCTGGATCCCACCTATGTGCAACTGGACATCACTCAGCTCGATGACAGCACCTATCTTATCGGCGCGCCGCTTGCCTATCTTTTTAGCTGCCAGAAATATTAAGTCGTACGGCACTCTGCTGAAATCGAAACCGGAAGGACTTTTGCCCTTCCGGTTTTTTCACATTGGCAGACAATAAACTGTGTTAGCCGGTCCGGAAGGTTTTCAGTATCCCGGTAAAAAGCTGAATGTCCTCTTCTGTGAGAGGTGCCGCTTTTGACAGAGAGAAGATCAGAATATCATCCATGTTCAGTGTAAATATCGCCTGTTTTTGATAAAGACGCTGATTATCGGGTCGCAGAAAATCGTAGGTAATCATAATGCCGGTGGTCAGGCCATCACCTAACACCACAGGCTGATGATCCTGCTGCTGCCAGTCTTTCATCTGCTTTTGAAAAATAGCCAGCTGGCTAAGAATGTACTCTTCCGGATTATTATGGTTCCCTAATTTATCGCGGGAAATAGTGATCGGCGGCAGAGCTGATTGCGTATGAACCAGTGTGTTCAGCGTTCGCTCACAGTAGCCCTGTGGCAATGTGATCATACCTTCGCTGAAGCGGCAAAGAGACTTATCCATGCGTCATTTCCATATTGTTGTGGGTGTTCTTTAACTGAATAATTGCTCTGCAGTGACCTCGCTGAGCATGCCGTTATTAAGCAGGACGAGTCTGTCTGCACTTCGGATCGTTTCCGGGCGATGTGCAATGATGATTCGGGTAATTTTCATCTGCTTAATGGCGTTGTTAATCTGCGCTTCGTTATAGATATCAAGATGGCTGGTTGCCTCATCCAGAACCAGAATATGGGGTTCACGGTACAGCGCGCGTGCCAGCAGAATACGTTGCAGTTGCCCTCCCGACAGAAATGACCCCATATCGCCGACCAGACTTTGATAATTCATCGGCATTTTCATGATATCGCCATGAATCTGGGCCAGGCGTGCCACACGCGTAATTTTTTCGTGGTCGGGTTCATTATCAAAGAAGCTGATGTTCTCACTGATAGAGCCTGAAAAGAGAATGTCATCCTGCATCACACAGCCGATCCGGTTACGGTGGTGTTCAAGTCCGGTCTGGGTGATATCCAACCCCCCCACCGTGATAGTGCCGGCTTCAGGGTGCAGCAGGCCAAGAATGATTTTGGCCATGGTGGTTTTTCCCTGTCCGGATGGCCCCACGATGGCCAGGCTTTCGCCTGCTTTAATCTCCAGATTTGCACCATCGACAACCCAGGGTTCCGTCGGTGCATAGCGGAATCGGATATCATTCAGTCTGATATCCTGCGGTTCTTCAGTTTCATAGTCGGTGCTTTTACTGACCAGAATGGGGTTGGTTTCAGAACTGTCTTCTGTTTCTGACAACACAATATCGGCCAGACGTTCGCCATGCATACGCAGCATTCTGAAATCGATGATGGCGTTGATTAAACCCGCGCCGCGACTCATAAACTGATCGGAAAAGCTGATGAAGGCCGTCAGCATACCGGCGGAGAAGTTACCATCGAGCACCTGCAGCGCGGCCAGCCAGACCAGAACGACCCGGCCTATTGACGTCAGTAACCCCTGTGCGGATCCAAACAGAATATTAAGCTTCTGTATCACAATGCCTTTATTGGTGGTATCCACCAGAAAGTTCATGTAAGCCGAGAGGCGGGGGATCTGTTTATTATTGGTTTTCACTGCCTGTATACCGCGCAATGTCTCAAGCAGAGAAGACTGGGTTCGTGCCGAACTGATTATCTGCTCTTCGTTGGCCCGGCGAACCGGATCGTAGGCCAGGAAGCGCAGCAGCGCATAAGCGATAAAAAGACCAATGACCAGCCAGGCAAGTTGCGCATTATAAATGAAGAGCATTACTACCGTGACAATTGACATGACACCGTCCAGTACGGTGCTGATGAAACGGCTGGTCAGCGTACTCTGAATGGTATTAAGTGAACCGTAACGGGAGAGAATGTCACCTGTGTGTCGTGATTCGAACCACTCCAGCGGCAACTTCAGCATATGGTGACAGACGTTTATGGTCCACTGCACACTGAGCTGGCTGGAGAACCAGCTCATTACCCACGAGCGCAGGGCTGTGACGATCGTCTGAAACAGCGCGATCATGATAAAGCCCATACCAAGCAACGTCAGCAAAGAGTAGTCAGCTGAGACCAGCACCATATCCATAACCCATTGCATAAAGAATGGGGTCAGGACGCCGAACAGCTCCAGCGCGATCGACAGGATGAGCACCTGAGCAAAGGCAGATTTAACGCCGGTGACGCTGCCCACCAGCTTCATCATGGAGATGCTTTCTTTTTCCTCTTTGACTTCGAAGCTGGAAGAGGGAACCAGCTCCAGAGCGACGCCAGTGAAGGCGCTGGAGGCCTCTTTGAATGTCAGCTCCCGAATGCCACGCGCAGGATCATGCAGGGTTATTTTATTGCCGCGCACTTTTTTCAGTACGACAAAGTGGTTCAGTTCCCAGTGCAGAATGCAGGGCATGCGAAGTTTAGATAACTCTTCCATTTCCACACGCAATGCCCGTGAAGTCATGTTGAGCTGTTGTGCCATCGCAATAATATCAGCCAGTGTGGCCCCTTTGAGTGAGGTGGCGAACTGGCGACGTAACGTAATCATGTCGATTTCATGACCGTGATAATTGGCCACCATGCCGAGACAAGCCAGCCCGCACTCCGCTGCCTGTGACTGACGAATCATCGGCAGGCGGTTAAACCATTTAAAATTGAGTTTCTCTAATAACAACACAGAACAGACCTTCTAAATCAGAGAGAAATTTTGTGTCCCAGCGCGAAAATCGGCTCCAGTACCCATTCATAGAGATGACGTTTGTCGACAATAAAGTCGGCGTCCAGCGCCATACCCGGCTTCAGTTTTTCATCCTGCGAATAAGCAGAAATGGTTTGTTTATCGAGTGCGACCAGCACCCGATATTGCTGTTCCTGAATATTGTTTTTACCGGTTAAGGTGGAAACTTCCTGAGGAGAGAGGGCGGTGCGGGAAACTTCGGTCACCCTGCCATACTGCTGACCAAATTTTTGGTAAGGGAAGGCTTTGTAACGCAGCACAACCCGCTGACCTGGCTTAATAAAGCCAATGGATTGTGTATTCACCATGATGCGGGCAACCAGATCGGAATTGCTCGGCAGAATGGAAATCGCTGACTGGCCGGCATTCAGCATCTGACCATTTTTAATCATGATCATGCCGACATAGCCACTTTTTGGCGCACGGAGTTCAAAGGATCGCCGCGCTTCATTCTCCGCCATCGATTGACGGTTATCTGCCAGCTGCCGCTCGATATCGTTACGTTTTTTCTCATCATCCAGCGGCCTTTCATCCTGCTGCTGTTCCGCCTGAACGATTTTCTGGGACGTATCCAGCAACTGACGCTGGTACTCCTGATAGCGTGCCTGACTATCGAGTAGCGCAGATTCCTGCTCTTCAAGTTGACGGTTTGAGGCGTAACCCTCCTGATGCATAGCATTCAGTTTATCGAGTTGCAGCTTTGCTAATGCCACCTGTTTACGACGGTGTGCAAGCTGCAATTTAAGCTGTTCCTGCTGAAGTTTCAGACTGCGGATTGTGTCCGATAACCCCTTCATCTCCACGTCATGCAGTTTGGCCAGTGTCTCAAGATCCTGCTGCAGCCTTTCCCGCTGACCTGCCAGGTTTTCCGCAATGACCTGACGCGTCTGTCCCATTTGTGTTGAAATTTCTGATGACAGCACCATGAGAACATCCCCCTTTTTGACGAGCTGTCCTTCTTTAACCGGAATATCAACCACCGTGGCGCTGACAGGAGGCGGAATAACTAACATGCCATTTTCAGGCAGCAGTTCACCGGTAGAAGATTCATATTTTGTATAGCTACCAAAAATAAAAAAAAGAGCGGTAACGGCAGTAATAAAAATCACCACAGAAATGACAAGCCAGCGATAAGGTGGACAATAGAGTGCCACGACACCCAGGTTACCCCTGTTAGCGGCATCAAGCGCCTCCTGGCGGAAGAGTGACTGTTCCATTTATATATTCATCATGATTAAAAGGATTAACGGCACTGAAAAAATTTCAGCATGTCGAGGGATAGCGATCCGGTGCTTTGCGCCAGATTAATCAGAGCATTGAGATAACTTAAGCGGGCTTCAGCCTGATCTTTTAGCGCGGTATAATATTTTTGCTGGGCATCCAGCTCATCATTAACGGTCCGAAAACCCATTTCACGGCCATACCGGACCGACACGACTTTTTCACGCGCTGAGTCAACGGCGTTCTTCTGAGCCCTGATTAAGGCTTTGCCATTGGTCAGGCTAAGCCAGGCAGAACGCGTATCGGTGGCTGCTTTGCGTTGCGCTTCCATCGTGGAGTACTTTGCCGCCTGACGGCGGTAGGCCGCTTCAAAAGATTGCGAAACCTGACTACCGCCGGCAAACAAGGGAAAAGAAACATTTACGCCATACTGCAGATTGTTACTCTTCGAACTGGTCCCAAAGATTGCGTTATAAAGAACATTGTCTTCGTTATCATTACGGCTCCAGTTTTTGCCGTAGCGGGCATAGAGTGAAACCACCGGCATATGCGCGCCGTCGGCCGCGAGGACATCTGCATCGGCCTGATCGGTCTGCAGCATCGCGATTCTGATATCGGTATTGCGTTGCTGGCTGGCATTAATCGCATCGGTGAGCGAAGCGTAGGGTGGGGATTTAAGACACTGAAAATTTACGGGTTCGATACCATCCGGACTGATACCGGATAATCGACGAAATGCCTCGCCTGCCAGCAATAACTGATTGCCTGCTTCAATTTCTTTTGCCTGCGCCAGCGCGAAGTTAGCTTTTGCTTCATCAAGTTCCGTGCGGGTATTCTGGCCATTAATTAAACCGGTCTGCAATTTTTGCTGCTGTTGCTTAAAATTATGACTGGCTGATTTTGCGGCCTGCAAAACTTCCTGCTGATAAAGCACGGTAAAATAAGCATTGCTGATGGAATTTAATAATCTTTCTTCAGCCTGTTTTCCCTGCGCCTCAGCAGTACTGGCGATAGCAACACCTTTACGCCACCCGGCATATTTACTCATATCAAAGAGGGGTTGCCTGACGCTCAGATCATAACTGTGATTCGTCACGCCACTCTGGTATTTTTTGTCAGGCTGTTCCTGGCGATCCCAGCTTCCTTCAAGTGTTAACGCTGGCAGCATACCGGCCATTCCTTGCCAGTATTTTTGTTTATCGGCAGCGCTACTCATCTGACTCGATTGTAATGCGGAGTCATACGTTAATGCAGCTTTAGCGGCCTGTTCAAGGCTGGCTGCAGATGTGATTAATGGTGCACAAAATAGTGCAGACAATACAATTTTAATATTATTGAATTTCATGGTTTTCGCTGTGTGTATAAATATTATGCTGATGCGTTAAACGAGTTCCTGTGCAAAAACATACTTAATTAAATCTGTATTGGTCTGGAGTTGAAGTTTGCGCATGGCGTTGTATTTTTGGGTTGCAACAGTGCTTATGCTGCGTTTGCGCGCTTTGGCTATCTCCATTAAGCTATATCCAATCGCGAAGAGTCGGATGACCTCGACCTCGGAAGGTGATAAGAGTGTTCGCGTTGTATTCTCAGGTGCAGAAAGCATTAAGTTTTTCATCTGTTCTGAATAGTATATTCCTGAGTTTGATGAACAAGCCCAGTTAAATGCCCTGACCAAATCACGAATATTATCGCGTTTGTGTACGATAGCACTGATCGGGATTTGTAATATACTTTTCATAACAGCCTGACTCTTTTGCGCAGTAAAAATAATGATCTTCAGTTCCGGGTTTTGTTTGTAAATCTGTTCTATTTTTCTTGCGCCATTTAAATCATTACGTTCGAAGTTAAAGCAAAAATCAGTGATTAATATGTCCGGAATCTCCGTCCTGATTTTGGATAGTAAATCTTCAGTTTCGATCGGATAAGCAGCAATACTCAGATCGGAGAATTCTTTTAATAATATGGTCTGAATGGAGTAAAGAATAAAGGGACTTTCATCAGAAACCCCGATTTTTATTTTTCTCATTCCCTGATGCATATTCACAGATAATCCTTTGCTGTAGTTAAAATCTAAAGCAGGGCTCAGCAGAGCCCTGCCGATTATTGATAACTAATCGTATACTTTACTACCGCATTTGCCGAACCGGGTTTTACCCTTGCCGCCGTCTGATAATAGCGTGCATAAAATGGCACAGTTAACAGGGCAGATGAGAGCGGATAAGAGGCAATGTGGAAAGGCGTAGCCAGAGCAATGGGTTTCTGATTTTCGTCAAGAATTTGAACGCCGACCCCACTGGCGGTTGATGTGGCGTTAAGCGCGACCACACCCACATCGTCAAGTCCGCTGGACGCATCACCATCGAACTGCATCATCACGTCAAAATTACCCGAAAGTAATGCCTCGCAGTTCAGCTGAATGTTGAATGCTCTGGCAGCCGTTGTCTGGCCTATTCCTGCACCCAAACCGCTACCGGAATGAGTAGTATAACTCCCCAGGGAAATAACCTGATTAACCTCTCCTGTAACTTTGCAGGTCTCATCTATTACAGTGACAAAGCCTGTTTTGTTATTAGAAAAGTTAAATGGCAAGTCCCCCGAGGTGCCTCCTGTGCCTGCACCTACTACTAATGAACCAACACTGAATGGGACGACATTGTTTCTGAGTGAAATAGCCGGGGACATAGAGTCAGATGTCTTAACAATCTGATAAGGCACACTCAACGTAGCATCTGTATACTCGCCCAGGGTTCCGCCACTGGTTATAGCATAAGTGCTGATCATGATACCGGTAGGTATATTCGCTTCTTCATTGCTCATGTCACCACCATAGCCGGTATACAGCGTCAATCCATAACCCAGAGCTTCCTCTGGAATTGGCTGACGTTTGAAATAGACTTCACCGATCATCTTATCTTTGTACTGCATAAAATCATTCATCGCGCATTTAAATTTAGCTGTCACTGTGCCGCTTGCAACAATCGTCCCTACAGGTACGGAAGCTGAAAGATTGATGCCTAATGCTTTCAGGTCAAGCAGATTGCGCGTCGCTGTCTCTTTGCAGGTCAATGTCACATCGGTCGATGAACCTGCTGCATTAACGTTAAAAACAGCCATAAGCATCAGGCTTAATGTTGATGTAGCTGAGACCATGAGGCGCATTAATTTATTTGCTGTAATTAAAAACATAATGTCACCTCATTAACCCCGGTTGTCTTTATTGTCGTTGTTAGAAACATATTGAACCGACTGTGTCAGTTCATTGCTGCATGTTGTTGTCAGTCTTGCCAGTGCCTGATTATCGCTGGACTGTACTGAACCCGATTCAAGGTTAACCAGGCAATTATCATTGGCTGTTTTTCCCCATGACACATGCAGACGACTGACATCTTTGTTGAGCCTCACATAAATCTGGCCGCCCTGTGAAACGGTCGTGACAAGATTGCCATTTTCATCATTGACTGAGGCGCCAAAGGGCAGGGCATTACCATTTAACTGATTGGCACGTATTAAAAGTGGTTTGCCTTTACTGGTTTTATAATCCAGCCGGACCACCGCGCCATCTACAGGAATAACGCGCTGCTGGGTTGATTCCAGTTCAACGTCAAGCGGGATGCCTTTAGGATCAATCGCCAGCTCATTTATTCTGTACGGATTAAGGTTCGGGACAACTACTCTGCCACTTCCATTTAATATAATATTTGGATAACCCAGTACCCGGGCACCCTCGGCATCATTGGCTGACACGACAGCATAAGTTGATGACTGATAGGCGCTGAAGTTAATGCTATCAGACAGAGCAATAATGGATCCACTAACGCCTCCGGAGGCTGAATAGTAATCTTCACCTTTGCTATATGACGCTGTCAGCATGCTGTAAGGTGAACGATATTGGCCACTTACAGAACCTGATTTACTGTTATCACTATCGCGTGCAGCACCCACGTTATAACTATATTCATTATGTGCACCCAGGACGCCATTCAGGGAAGTTTGCGCACTCACGCCCTCTTTATTATGCGTGGCACTTCCATTTACATAATGTTTACTTTCACTACCAATTGGTAGTGACAAATCGATTGAAAGCTGAGTGTCATGTCCGCCTGTTGAATATAATAATCGGTTTGCAGATAATGTATAGGATACGCGCCCGATTCTATTATTATAGCCTAACTGGAACTGGGTATTTTCACCGCTATCATTCCAGTAATTTTGAACGAAACCAGTAAGATACGCACTCCCATATGACCCTCCAAAATTTTGGCTGGCAGTCATTGAAAAGCGTTGTTTGGGCCGGGAAAGATAACTTATTCCGTTATTCTCTTTATTTTTCTTGTAGTAGTTATTAATTTGCAATGCATTATCGTAGCTGAAATAACCTGATGATGAAAAACGGTATGCGGCGAGCGTAAAGTTTGTACCCGTCCCGGAAATTTTTTTGCTGTAAGTTGCGCGATAGCTCACACCCTGTTTTTTTTGATTGCCATACTTTGTCTGAGCACTTGTGGCATCCAGAGATATCGCGCCAACTGGCAGCCCGAGCGCACCGCCTAACAGCCCCGAGATATAGTTATCTGATCCCAGAATACCGGTATATCCGGTCAGGCTATTCGTAAAGCCATGCTGAAGCGTGCCCTGATAGACAGAAGGTGTGTAGGCCATATTACTTTTACGCGAAACACCACCCGTCACTGAGAAGAACGTCATACCCGGACGCTTGAGCCTCGTCATAGCCGCATAGGGCACTGAAAAACGTGTTTCACTGCCGTCAGCTTCTTTAACCGTTACATCCAGATCACCCCCATAGCCTGTAGGATAGAGATCGTTAATGTTAAAGGGACCCGGGGGTACCGTTGTCTCATAAATTTTACTGCCGTTCTGCGATACGGTTACCTGAGCACTGGTGCGGGCAACACCCCGTATTTCAGGTGCATAACCGCGTTGTGAATCAGGCAACATTTGATCGACGCTTGATATCTGTGCACCGCGGAATGAAAGCGTATCGAACAGTTCACCACTGGTATTTCCTTCACCCAGGAGTAAGCGCGACTTCAGTTGTGGAATATCACGCTTAACATAGGTGTTAATGGCATTGTAATGATGGGATTCATCACCCTGCTGACGTTGCCAGCTTAGCGAACCGTCATGACGAAACATCCAGCCGCCCAGGTTAAAGCCTGCAAGCGTCTGGCCATAAAAAGAGTCATACTCGCGCCCGTTGTTAACAGAGCGGTAAAAGTTAGTGTCATAGTTGAGCGTCAGTGCCGTTTCACCCTTATCCCAGAATTCGGGCGCTACGTAACCTCGTGCGGAGCGCAGCAGATAAATCTGGGGAATGGAGATATCCATCTGCATATCAGCCGAATTTATCGCAGCATGACTCTCCTTAATCACCTCTTCTATAGCGATACATTGGTTACCCGACCGTAACGCTTCAGCTTGTTCAGAACTGAAAACCGTGTCCTTGATTGAGAGGCTTTTAAACAGATCATAAGATAGACAGGCCTTAGTACCTGTTCCGTTAAGTACAACCTGAACATTTTCACGACTTATTTGCCGGCCATTTAAAAAAACATCCAGTGTATAGACACCCGGATCGATTGGGTTGCCTGTGGCATAGCGCGCCACATCTACTTTTACTCCGGGTATATTTTTTACAAAAGATTCATCGAAATCATAAGACGGTTCAGCAACCGCGGGATGGGTTGCTGCGGTCAGAAACAGCGCCATAAAAGAGCGATAAAACATTCTGCCAGTTGGTTTATTTAAAGAGACAGTCCCTGCCATCATAATTTCCCCTGGTTAATTACAAATGCTACTCAATTAGTTTACTTTCAACTTTGCGTGCAGCACCAAAATCATCCAGGTACTGATAGCTGATTGTTGATTTTAATTTATTAGTACTTATGCCTTTCAGCGGGAATGCTTTAGTTTCGCCTGGTGCCAGCATTTCCCCTTTCTCACTGCTTAATTTGTGGCTGGCATTATCTTCAGCATTTACCTGAGAGACGTTAACGAAAAAAGAAGAGGGATTGGTTGCAGACAGAACGTTAGGTTTTGAGCCATGGTGCCATATCAGACCTGATGCGGCTTTATTGGCCTGGACTGCATCGAATTGAGCCGGGCGATAAAATATTTTAATACGACTTCTGATCGCCATTTGTAACTGGTTCTGACCAGCCATGCTTTTATTGCGTGGAGGAATATCCAGAACATTCAGCCAGTAAACAGACTCTCTGTTGGTGGGTAGACTGGCGCCAGTAAAGATAATACGTAACGTTTGCCCTTTGTTAGCCTCCATACGAAAAACCGGAGGTAATAACACAAAGGGAACATTGATTTTATCTAGTGCTTCATCCGGATTTCCGTTATCAATCCAGGCCTGAACGAGCGCGGGCCGATCTCCACGGTTATCGAGCCGAACGGTAACCTCTTTTTCAGAGGCTGGGTAGATGACCCGGGTGCCCGTTATTGTCACGCTGGCAAATGCGGATGAAGTCATTGCACAGGTAAGCAGACAGGAGATCAGAAACTTAATGCTTTTTTTTTTCATGATATTAACAGCAATGAGGAGAGGATGAGTGGTGAGGGCATAGCCCCCACCATAATCATTTAAAGATAAATGATTGAATAGTTTACAGTTGACAAAACGCTACCCGCTCCTGCCGCCGCAGTTGCGTAGTATTGAGCAGAGTAAGACAGCGTACCTGCACCAGCAGTAAGAGGCACAGTTGCAGGAGACGTGGTCTGCTCAAAGCCACCTGCGTTGATAAGTTTATTAGCACTGTCCAGAAGCTGAAGATCCACACCTGTTGCGCTACCAGTATTGGTCAGACGACCTTCGGCGTTGACATTCGCACCCTGCTCAAAGTAAGCGTATACATTACCGGTTTGTGCAGAGCAATTGCTCAGCGCCATAGTAAAGCGGGTATTTCCTGCGACAGCGCCTGCGGCGTTCAATACACCTGTAGTCACTTTTGGCAGATTTACGAGTGTAGAGCTATTGCCCGAATTATTAACGTTTACAGTACAGGTCTGAGATGTAATTTCACCCTTGAAGTTAATTGTGCCGTCAGAAGCCTCGGCCGCATTCACCTGAGACGCTGCCAGCAGCAGACCCATGGCTACCATAGATATCTTTTTCATATACTTTCCTTCGTATAAAGAATGGATAATTTCTACCATTTTGGTTTTGCACAATTCCTGTAGTCGCTTGATGCTCCCTGAAAAGGAAGTGCTCTACAGGAACAACACACCGAATATTACTGCTGAGACGAGACCTGCGATGCCCATGCCAAAAGCGTCGCCGCTGACAGGATTCGCTGCAGGCACTGAGTCCGGGCGAACCCACTCAGTTTTCTCCTTTGACGCTGAACCTGGGCCTAATCCCTTGAAAAAATCCAGAATAAATGAGGTGAGAGAACCGCCGCTAACGCCTTCGATTTCTTTGGTATTTAATTCGCGCATATTAATGCCTTAGGCTTTAATGACAGGTGCAATCGGATCAAAAGTATTTTCAACAACTGTATTGAACCAGCCTACAGTTGGCCCCCAGCCATTTATCGCGCCATAAAGCGCACCATTAACCAGTCCGACAGCTGCTCCAATAACCAGGCCACCCGTTCCTGAAACTAAGCCGACGCCTAACACACCACCTGCGCTACCGCCGCTCATTGCCCATTTAAGACCGAAACTGGTTGTTCCGGTAACGCCGCCAACAACTACTGCGCCGATAAAATCAAAAAAACCTGCCCCAGAAACACTCTGCATTTCAACAGATGTTAACTCTCTCATTTAAATCTCCAAAAATACTAATAATCAGCTGATTCTAAAATGCCGCGTCATGCGAGCGGAGACTATTAGATTGTCAGACCATAAAAAATAAAATAGTAAAACGTCCATAATTAATATTCTCCGTAATTCTTTTAATTAAATCACCGTGTTATTTATTTACATGGATTTTACATCTATCGCCGTTTAGTGAAGGCGGAACAATATCTTCTTAATTTTTATATTTCATATTCTGATAAGGATTAGCTGAATGTTTTAAACAATGGGGTAATTTTCAGCCATTAAAAAATAAGGCTGTAACTCGGTGGGCTGTAAAGGCTGGAAAGTTATCAGGCGGGCGCCACACAGGTAAACAGATCGTTGAAAATTCGTTGTCATGTATAAACGAGGCTTAAATATGAGAAAAGGAGGGACGCAATCTCAGTGGTTTCTTTGGCTAATTATATTAAATATAACAGATTATAAATCTATATATCAGCTCATTGCCAATTTAAATGTCTGTTATGGGGATGCTGTGGTTTAATTTACGCCATGAATGATTTTTGCTTTTTTTGTTTCTTCGTCGGGAGGGGGTAACAATGATTCCAATATGATTTCTGACTTTTAATTTATGGCGTAGTTTTGCATATATTATGCATTTCTGTATGCATAAATTTGCGGTGCAATAACACTTATGTTCATATGGTTATGATTGAATTGTATTTCTAAAAAAAGTTATAACCTTATCAGTATGCCTCTACTTCTCAGTCAGATCTACTGATTGAGTGGATTTTAAGTGGTGAAATATCTGGTTGGTATGCCATTGGTTGGCTTAATGGTCTTAATTTTTTCCCGTTTGTGGTGTTGAATTTTAGTGTGATGGTTTTACTATAGCCAAACCAATAATAACTCACTCTGTTACTCAATTTTGAGGCTGTTTAGAGTTAAAACACCGGGCGAAAACACAGACAATAACAAACAGATTTTTACTTATATTTCTACTAGTCACTAACCTCGTGTTAGTTAGATTGAGTTAATTATTATGTATAGAGTGATAGAAAATCATGAGCGCATCATCGACGCGCTAGCCGGATATACTCAGGTTGCTAATCCAGATGAGATTTCACGTGGTAAGCGCCGTTATCATCTCACTAAAGATAATGTGCGTCGGGTAATGTTTATTCTTGATGGTGATTTTTTACTCAAGCTCAAGTCTGAAAATAAGGTCCTTAATATCCTGTCTGCCCCTTTTGTTGTGGGCGTGACGCCAGCTTTAGATGAACCCCCCGTGTATCTGGAGAGAATAGATTACGGTAAAGTCAGCTTCGTCGATTACGATGTGTTCTGGCGTCTGATTTTTGAAAAAGATCTCTTTAACGATGCAATGTCTATTTTGTCGGGTCAGTATTCTGATCTGATGAACTATATTCAGTTGCCAAAAAATAACTCACACGACGAGGTTCTTTCTTTGATTAACCGGTGGGAAAAGTTACCGACGCATCTGAAGAAGCGTTTCTCCGCACTTTTCCTGATCGAAAATAGCTCACATCTTTCTAAAAGCTCGATTTGCCGGGTTCTGAAAGAACTTAAAGAGAAGGGTGAGCTGGTACTGGTTAACGGTAAGTTCACCTGATATTTCATTATTAATTTTGAGATGCCGAAGGAAAAAATGGATCTTAAAGTCATTTGTACAGATAAGAATTATTTCTTCAGATTAGGCATCTTAAAACTTATCGAGGAGGCGACATTAACTGACGCTAAGGTGAGTTTTTTATCAGAATATGATAGTCACAATTTGCGCCAGGCAGATTTTATCCTGATCAATGACTCACAATGGCGTCTTTACATGTGTCAGCCTGCTTACCGCGAACGGAAACCGGGTAGCATTATCCTGGTGTTTGTAGAGCAGTCTGCAGATATCCTTACTGAACATCTTCCTGCCTGTTATCGCTCATTAATCGTGGTGTCACGCATCGATTCCGTTCGTTCTATATCTGAAAAGATCATTCGCGCCTGGCTGACTAATCAGGCCTGCATGCCACGTTTTTTACCCTCAGATTGCCTGCGCTGCGATTTCGCGCGTATAACCGTGGTTCAGTTACAGGTGCTTAGCTTTCTGAAAAAGGGCTATAGCGTACGGCAAGCGGCAAAATGTCTGAATTTGTCGGAAAAAACCATTTATGCGCATAAATATAATGTGATGAGGAAGTTTGCCTTGCGGGGTGACATAGCGTTCAACGCTTTCATCAACGATTTATCATTGATCGAGCTCTACAAAGGCGTTGTGAGTTCTGTTGAAGCCTGATGTCGCGCCTGAACTTCCTGAAACTGTTATGAGGCTTTGATGACGACTGTAAATAAATTAACAGGCAGCGTATTGGTGATGCTAGCTCTGCAACTCACGGCCTGTGCATCGCATCACGATGATCCGCAGCGCCTGTCTATGCGCAATCCTGCCAGTGAATGGTGCCTTAAGCGTAATGGAGAGCAGGTGCAGGAGAAATCATCCACTGGCAGCGCCCTCTATTGCCTGCTGCCTTCAGGTGAACGTGTTGAACAATGGGCTCTGTTTCATCGTGACCATCTGCAGTAAATACCTTCCTCTTCGTCTGTAAACGCCCGGCCGGGTGCTACAGGCGAACTCAGATCGTACCCGTATCTATGCCTGACTTCGTTCCGCTTCACATCATGTCGTGACACTCGTCAGCTTTGCTGACGGGATGCCCCGCACCTCTTACCTTCTCTTAAATCACAGAGCTCTCGTTCGGGCATTGGCGGTCTCAGCATAGGCGTTGAATTAAGCCTCGTGCTCTGAGAGCGCGCAGTTAATTCTTTGGGCAAATGGAGGGGAGCGGTATGCATCAGCGCATTCCTGTTCCGGATCGCTTTTACAGGTTATCTGTTCTCTGTCCGCCTGTAGCCAAAACAGTGACTCAGTCAAATTATGTAACCGGGCCGTGCCACCCGCACTATGGTGCTGAATCCAGTCAGTGAGCGGTGATGCTGACTGTGGTTTCAGCTCTCCGCACAGGAAAATGGTGCGACAGATCGGCACCCTTTCCAGAGGAAGATACGTAGAATCGCGTCTGCTCATGGCTGGCTTCGCTGTGAGAATCCTTCAGGTGTCATCAGTGCTGTTTTTTCACTGTTTGCGAAATTTGATTCACATTTTTTTAGAGACTTTGAAATGATTTTCAGTGTCCCGATAAATTTGATTTACTCCCTTCTGACCGTTATTTATGACCTCTTTTTATTTAACCAATCATCGCCTTTGTGCATATTCTTTTGATGCTGTGACTTTGTGTTTAATTAATCCTGCTCGCCAGGATGAAATAGAGCGGGCACAATCGGTTGACCGGAACTGATGATCTCAATTCCGGTTAACATATTACAAAGGGTCGATTGTTTTTGATCTGTTTTCTTTTTTTTATTTTAGCAAACTAATCGCCAGACCTCTGAAGGGACTTCACTGTAAGTTTCCTTCATTATTAACTCCGCCTTGCGATGATCGTATGCGCCTTCTAAAGAGGAGAGGTCATCGGAAGGGAGCTTTTTCCGCATATAGCTGGTCACAATTTCAAGAATGTCTGTTGATGGGCAGTTTCTTAACTTATTCAGATAATAGACTTTATCCATAATGATTTGATTTAACCTTTAGAAATGATCTGATACGCGGTCTTAACTTTAATTAAGCTGACTCGCAGTGATATCAATGTCGTCAGGAAAATCACAGTGATCCTGACTACAGATATATTTTTATCCTTACGCATCGGATGTGTTCAGCGGCGCATGACCGTCTCTGACGCTTTACTTTTCCGGCCACGCGAAAGGTTACTTACTCCATGCTTTCGCCAGGGGAGTTGGTTTATGTGTTTGATTTATCATTAATTTTAATCTCTCTGACCTTATCCCATATCAGATTGAACAGATACGTATAAATCAGGAAAAAGATGACCAGTCCACATTCCAGCTTAAGCGCTGAGAACAGCGTAATATCCAGCCACCAGGCAGCAAAGGGGATCAGCAGGAATAACAGGCCAGCCTCAAACATAATGGCGTGCAGGCATCTTACCCGCCAGTCTTTTTTAAATCCCTTCTGTCGTTGAATCCGGTCAAACATCAGGTTGAACAGATAGTTCCAGCCCATAGCCAGCGTCGATGATACCACGGTTAACAGTGCTGATTGTGCTGGGGCAGCGGAAGCCATAATAATCAGGATAATAAAAGCCAGAATATTTGCGGCGACCTCAAAAACAATTGCGTGCAGCACTCTCTCTTTAGTACTACGAACCGGAGGTAGATGGTTTTGCAAGCTATGCTCTCATCGATTAGTCATGCTCCGTTGGCGGTGTGGGACATTTAATACCCGTCCGCCGTTCACTCTGCTTATATTATGCGCGATGCGGAATGCTTTTTAAATCGATGAGAATTTATCACTACCCTGTCCGAAAGTGAAAATGTAACGGGAGCCGGATAATAAAAAAGCTGGTCAGGTTTGATATTTATCAACTCTCATTCAAAACCGGCTTTAACCGATATTCGCATTAGCGTAGTCGTATCCGGATTGCTCTGACCCTATCGCTCAATGCCGACGGTTGCCCGATGGCCAGGCCTGCCTCTGTTTCCATTTCAGTACGGCAGCTGTCAGACGGATTCAGGGCGATGATAGCAACTCTTTCAATCAGCGAAACTTTAAAACACGAAATGCATGATATATAGATTTATGTTTCATTATTTAGATAAATATCAGACCTTGGTGCTGAAAGTGGGGCTTGCTGCAGTTTATGATCGTATGTGAACGCTTGCAGGTGGAGTGCGTTGATCGAGGTTGCGGGGCCGGAGGCAGGGGGTTATAAAGCTGCCGGTTTCACACCCCGTTCTCAGCGGTGTAAATCATAAAATTCACTTTCCCGCTGAGATACTCATCGGGCTTCACCCCCTGTTCCAGATAGTTCAGTATCAACTGCAGGGCGAGCTGGGCATGCTGTCGGGTATTTTGATCGAGCGTCAGGGCAACACTCTGCTGCGCCATCAGGGTTCGGGTCGTGTCGTAAAGTTCATGGGTGATCCAGACACACTGATTGAGCCGCCGGTGCCGTGCCAGTGCCTGCCCAATTTCACTATTCCCCAGGCCGGTATTGTAAATTCCCTGCAGATTTCCGCTCTGAATCAGCTGCTTCTCCAGCAGTTTACTGAGTGTGTCGCGATTTTCCTGCGCAGCCAGAACTTCACGCAGCTGAAGATGAGGAAACCGGCGCGTTAAAAGGTCGCGGAATCCCTCAATGCGCTGACGATGCGCGCTATAGTCCTGATGTCCACTGACCATCAACACCTCACCGGGCTGATGCAGCATTTTGCCCATCAGCTGAGCGGCGGTGCGCCCTGCCTGCAACTGATCGATCCCTACATGACAGAGCCGGGCGGCTCCGGGCAAATCGGTAACCAGTGAAATCACCGGTATGCCCCGTTCCTGACACTGGTGAAGGGCCTCATAAATCGCCGGATGCGCATGGGCAAAAACGATCAGTCCCTTGCGTGTCCCGGCGGCCTGACTGATGAGTTTTGCCAGCCGTTCAGGCTGCGCCTCCGGTACAAAAATACGATGCAGGGTTAACCGGCGATAGCCCAGATGCGTGGCCATCTCCGTAAAATCCTGCGCCAGCTGCTTAAAGAAAAACGAATCGTTGCTGCTCAGCAGCAGTTCTATCTGCCACGGATGACGATGCGCCTCAGGCAGGATCCGCTTCAGACCGATTTCCCGGGCTGCCTGCAGCACTCTGTGAACCGTCTCCGGCGCGACGCCGCCACGTTCATTAAGCACCCGATCCACGGTTGCCAGTCCGACACCTGCCCGTAGGGCGACCTCTTTCAGCGACATGCCGATCTCCTCTGAGGTAAACACCTCAAAACACCATGCGGTGAGTGTAAAACGCAGCGTTACTCTGCTGTGGCAGCTTTATACCGGACTATGATGGAGTTCAAATAAATGAATAAAAAGCAACGTGTTGCCCTGCTGGGGTGTGGCTTCATTGGTGAAGTTCATGCCACGAATCTGCAGGCGCATCCTGCGGTTGAGCTGATGTGGGTCGCGGATGCCGAGCCTGCTCGCGCTGCGGTCTTTGCGACCCGTTTTGGCGCCCGTGCCGTGTCTGTGACCGAGGCGATAAACGATTCGCAGACCGACATGGTGCTGATCGCCACCGCAACACCGACCCATGCCGGTTTGCTGGAAGCTGCCGCCCGTGCCGGTAAAGCGATCTATTGTGAAAAGCCGGTCGATCTTTCTCTGGAGCGGGCCCGCACGGCAGTCGCTAATGTGCTCCCTTACAACGTCCCGGTCACGGTGGGATTTAATCGCCGGTTTGATATCAGTCATCAGCAACTGAAGCAGCAACTCCGGCTGGGTCGGATTGGGCCTGCAGAACTGATTCAGATGGTCTGCCGCTCATCGGCTATGCCACCGCTGGCTTATCTTCAGGCGTCGGGAGGTCAGATGCGCGATCAGGCTATCCACTTTTTTGACCTGCTGCGCTGGCTGACGGGAGAGGAGGTGACGGAGGTGGCAGCAATGGGCGCAGCGCTGGCATTGCCTGCGATCGGTGAATCTGGCGACGTGGACACCAGCACGCTGCTTCTGCGACTGCAGAGCGGGGCGCTGGCACAGCTCGATAACACCCGCCGCACCGGCTATGGCTACGATGAACGTATCAGTGTGATGGGACCGGATGGAATGCTGGAATCGGCCTCTCAGGGTCAGCGTGGCGTCAGCTGCTATCAGGGCGCGCAGATTCAGCAGCCAGGTCTGATGCCCGACTGGTTCAGCCGGGTACAGCCAACCTATTATGCTCATCTGGATGCGTTTATCCGCTCGCTGAACGGTGAGCAGGTAGACGATCTGCCGGGCCTGGAGGATGGACTGAAAGCACAGGCGATCGCGGAAGCCGCGGTAATCTCTCTGGCTGAACGGCGCTTCTGTCAGGTGGAACAGCGGCTGTTCTGAAGCGGCGGGACAGTCTGACAAAAAATAATTTTATTTTTATCGAATAGAAACCGGCGCTGAGCTGTTTACCGTATAGCGCCGCGATAGCGGACTGCATCCGGCAGGCTCGACCGCCTGCCTCACCGCACCGATAAGGATACATTATGACAACGCGTTCGGGTCTTTCCCTGTTTGCTGTTCCGGCCCTGTTGCTGATGCTGCACTCTCCGCTGAGCATGGCGATGGGCGATAATGACAGTGAGAAAAAAACGCCTGACTGCCCCAAAGGCCAGGTCTATGACAGTCAGACTAAAAGCTGCGTACCTCAGAAGACCAGCAGGCTGAGTGACGATGATAAAACGCGCTACGCCTATCATCTGGCGAAAAAAGGCGAATATCAGGCGGCGCTGAACCTGCTGGATACGCTGAAAAATCCGGATACCCGCGAAGCCTGGAACTATCGTGGTTATGCCACCCGCAAGCTGGGCCGCACAGACGAGGGGATTGGTTATTATCAGCGCGCCATTGCACTCGATCCCCGTTACGCTAAAGTGCGGGAATACCTGGGCGAAGCCTGGATGATCAAAGGGCGTCCTGATCTGGCGCGCGAACAGTTAAAAACCATTGCCGGTATTTGTGGCACAGATTGCGAGGAATATCGCGATTTGCAGGCCGCCATAAATGGCCATCCCGAGGTCTGATGCGGCAGGGAGGAGCGAAAAATCACTCACAGTGACATCCGTCAGCATCTTGCGGAGCATCTGACACGGCTCTGGCGCTATGGCTATGTGCTGTCGCACAACCGCGATATGGCAGAAGAGCTGGTGCAGTCAACCTGCGTTCGCGCGCTGGAACGCAGCGCGCAGTTCACGCCGGGCACACGCATTGATCGATGGCTTTTTTCGATCCTTCACTCCATCTGGGTCAGCGATTTACGGGCGCGAAAGGTACGGCAGGGGCAGGGATTTGTTGATCCCGATGCGCTGCTGGCCGCAGATAACCCCGCCACCAGCGACGAGAACCGTCATTTCCAGCGGATTATGCAGCAGGTGAACGCCTTACCCGAGGCGCAGCGTAATGCGCTGTTTCTGGTTTATGTCGAAGGACTGACCTATCAGGAAGCGGCTGAGACGCTGGCCGTTCCGATTGGCACCATTATGAGCCGTCTGGCCGCTGCCCGTGCCACGCTGGCAAGGCAGCCGGCAACTTCGCCCGCACCGCAGGAGAAACGGAGATGAACAGGGACACTTTTATGCCACCGTGGCGCGATGAGGCGATAGTGGCCTGGCTGGATGGTGAGATGACTCCGCAGGAAGCCGCGGAGTTTGAGCAGGCGATGGCTGAGGATTCCGAACTGGCCGCACGGGTTGAGCAATTCCAGCTCAGCAGTCTCGATTTTGAGCAGGCTTTTGCACCGCTTCTGGACCAGGCACCGCAGGCCAGAATGGCACAGCAGCTGGCAGCCATACCGGCACCCGCGGCAGTGCCCGCCAAAGGCTACAGCCGTCGGGCACTGATTGCCGCGTCAGTCAGCTTTTTGCTGGTGGGCAGCGGTATTGGTTTACTGGCAAGACCGTCAGATGATGAGAAAGAGGAAAGCCAGAATATCCGCGATCTGGAAGCGCGTTATATGTCGCTCTACAGTGCTGAAACGCTGGCCGATGCGCCTGATGACGCCGCCATACTGCAGCGGGGACTGGACCGTACCCGGCTCGATTTAGGATTGCAGCTGCAGCCGCAGCAACTGCGTCTGCCAGGGGCTGAACTGAAAATGGTGCGGATCCTGCGCTACGAACGAACCTCCATCGCGCAGATTGCCTGGCTGCATGCGGATTATGGCCCGATGGCGCTCTGTATCTCGCCTGCGCCACACGACACGAGCCCGATTGCCCGCGAACAGCGCCACGGCATGCAGCTGGCCTGGTGGAAGCGCGACGGCTATCAGTATGTGCTGATTGGCCGCAACCCATCCGCCCAGCTGGCTGCCACGGCTGAAGCCTTGCAGACCGCGCTCAGCTGAACCGGTTCGCCCGGGGCGGAGACGACGGCAGCAGCTACCTGGCCTGCGCGGCTATAGCCAGCGCAATATTGACACGGTCATCAACAACCCCGACCAGTCGGTCCATGTCGAAAGCGGAACGGGAGATGGCGGTGGAGGCATGCAGCGCCAGCGAGCGTGACGCCGGGTCAATCATCTTACCGCTGTCCAGCGAGGCCAGCATCACCACTGGGCGGCTGACATTTTTAACCGTTAACACACCAAAAATCCGGAAATTACCGTCACCCAGTGAGACAACCCGGCTGCTCACGAAGTGAATATTCGGGTAACGCTCTGCATCAAAAAACAGATCGCTCTTCAGTTGCCAGGTTAACAGGCTGTTCGACGCCACCAGCGTTCCTGCCGGAATGGTCACCTCGATATGATCGTCACGATCTTCATCGGGATTGAGCGTCAGCGTGCCGGTCACGCCCTGCAGTCGGGCCTGCGAAAAGTCGTGACCAAAAGCACGCCATGAGAGGCCAATCGATGTTTTATCGGGCGTTATGGCATACGTTACCGGTGCGGCATAAAGCACCGGGGTGAGCAGGGCGAACAGGGTGCATAAACAGGCGGCACGTATCATCACTATTTTTCTCTTTCTTAGGCAGACCAAACGTTAACGCCTGAAACCGCGATCTTATTCACTTTTTTTAGCCCTGTTTTTACCACACAGGCACAGATAATCTGACGGATATTAACTGACTGTCACCAGAGATTCACCAAACTGTCATGATTATCGAAAGGGCGGAACATTAATTACCAACAATATTAAGAATACATTAAGACGATCTTATTACCCCGTGATTTTCCCGAAATCTGCAGGGCGCTATTTTTGTGGATATGAGGAGGAGATTGTCGCGCTGAATTTAAGTGATAAAAATCATAATGTTAAATTTTATTATCAACGGTAAATATTCTTTGGATCGCTCATTTCTGGCCTGATAACAGTCGGCACCTGCTGTTTTTAAACAAAATATCAATAAATCAAAAAGAGTTGAGGTCAGAATCATTATTAGTCATTTAATAGTGAACTTTTTCGGAAACCCTTAACTCACTCCTCCTTGATTTTATTGTCATTCACGCTATTCATTTAATGTTCAGTTAAGTTTGATACGGTAGTTTGTATTAGCAGTCCGGTAACCTTAATTCCAGAAAAGGAAAATGTGGTGTCGATAACACCCTGGCCGGACATTGATAAATCGCTATTCCTATTCTTTTCCGGCGTTGTGCCTGATTAACAACGCGCGACAGCTTATGGGTTTGATCTGCAGGAGTTTTAGCATGGATTTTTTGCCATTTTCCCGTCCTTCATTCGGTGATGAAGAACTGGCTGCTGTTAAAGCGGTATTTGACTCTGGGTGGATTACAACCGGCGCAAAATGCGCCGAACTGGAGCAGGCCTTTGTTCAGCTGACCGGCAACCAGCACGCCATTGCGGTGAGTTCTGCCACAGCGGGGATGCATGTCACGCTGATGGCGATGGGAATCGGGCCTGGCGATGAGGTGATTACGCCGTCCATGACCTGGGTCTCGACCCTGAACCTGATCACGCTGCTGGGCGCTACGCCGGTCATGATTGATGTCGATCCTGACAATCTGATGGTGACGCCGGAACGGATAGCTCATGCCATTACGCCACGCACCCGCGCCATTATTCCGGTGCATTACGCCGGTGCTCCCGCCGATCTCGACCCCATCTATGCGCTGGCTGAACAGCATGGCATCGCCATCATTGAAGATGCGGCTCACGCGGTGGGAACCACCTATCACGAAAAGCCGGTCGGGCATCGTGGCACGGCGATCTTCTCTTTCCACGCCATCAAGAATATCACCTGCGCGGAAGGGGGCCTGGTGGTGACGGATGACGCCGCTCTCGCCGATCATATCCGCAGTCTGAAGTTTCATGGCCTTGCAGTGGATGCGTTCGACCGCCAGACCCAGGGGCGTCTGCCACAGGCAGAAGTGATGATGCCGGGCTTTAAATACAATCTGCCCGATATCAGCGCAGCCATTGCGCTGGTGCAGCTACAGAAACTGCCGGGCTTTATTGCCCGCCGCCGTGAGATTGCTGAACGCTACCTTGACGCACTGCGCTCGCTGCCCTTTGAACCGCTGTCGCTGCCCGCCTGGCCCCATCAGCATGCGTGGCACCTGTTTATTATTCGCATTGATGAACAGCGCTGCGGTCTGTCGCGCGATGCTTTCATGCAGGCACTGAAGACACGTGATATCGGCAGCGGTCTGCATTTCCGCGCAGCACACACCCACAAATATTATCGCGAGCATTATCCCGATTTACGTCTGCCCGCCAGTGAACGTAACAGCCAGCAGATGTGCTCGATTCCGCTGTTTCCGTCCATGACGGATCAGGATGTCGAACGTGTGATTCAGGCTTTACATGACATTGCGGGAGCCTGAGATGCGCGATATCAAACCGATTAATATGCTTTCCGTGGTCATTCCGGTTTACAACGAGGAGGAGAGCCTGCCGGAGTTGCTTCACCGCACCTCGGCCGCCTGTGACTCCCTTAAGATTGAGTATGAAATTCTGCTGGTGGATGACGGCAGCAGTGACCGTTCAGCCGAACTGATTGAGCAGGCCTCTGTGGTGCCCGGCAGCCGGATAAAGGGCGTGCTGCTCAACCGCAATTACGGTCAGCACTCCGCCATCATGGCGGGTTTCAGCCAGGTCCGTGGCGATCTGATTGTGACGCTGGATGCCGATCTGCAGAACCCGCCGGAAGAGATCCCGCGTCTGGTAGACGCCGCGCGTCAGGGTTATGACGTGGTAGGCACCGTCCGGCAGCAGCGCCAGGACACCTGGTTCCGTCGCAAGGCGTCGCGCACGCTCAATCACCTCATTCAGCGGGTGACCGGCAAAGCGATGGGGGATTACGGCTGCATGCTGCGCGCCTATCGTCGCCACATCGTTGAAGCGATGCTCAACTGCCACGAACGCAGCACCTTCATTCCGATTCTGGCTAACACCTTCGCCCGTCACACCATTGAGCTGCCGGTGATCCACGCCGAGCGGGCCTTTGGCGATTCGAAATACAGCTTTATGCGCCTGATCAACCTGATGTACGACCTGGTGACCTGCCTGACCACTACGCCGCTGCGATTGCTCAGCGTGGTCGGCAGCCTGATTGCCCTTTCCGGTTTCGCCTTCTCACTGGTGCTGATCGTACTGCGACTCTTTTTTGGTGCGGCATGGGCGGGTGACGGTGTTTTCGTGTTGTTCGCCGTGCTGTTCATGTTTATCGGTGCCCAGTTTGTGGGTATGGGACTGCTCGGGGAGTACATCGGGCGCATTTATAACGACGTTCGGGCGCGTCCGCGCTATTTCGTTCAACGCATTGTTCAGGCTCCAGAAGAGCCTTCAGTACAGGATACTCAATC